>CAYXQH010000177.1:0-9809 GCA_964467425.1 uncultured Saprospiraceae bacterium | reverse complement strand
CCATTATGCGTTAATGGAAACGCATCCAGTTGGTGATAAAATTGAGGAATCATATAATCAGGAAGTTTCTGGTTTAAAAAACCTCTGATCTCTTTTACATTAAAAGTTCCTTCTCCTACTATATAAGCTTCCAGGCTTTTTTCTTTTTGAACATCATTTACCAGAACTACAGCCTCCTGGATATCCGAATGACGATTGAGGTGATATTCTATCTCCCCTAATTCAATACGGAATCCTTTTACTTTTACCTGATTATCTTTTCTTCCTCTAAAATCAATGAGATTATTAAAATCCCAACAGCCTAAATCCCCTGTTTTATAAATTCTTCCTCCTTTTTTGAATGGGTTTTCAATGAATTTCTCTGAGGTCATCACCTTATTATTTACATACTCTTTCGCCAGGCATTTTCCCCCAATGTAAATTTCTCCGATGGTTCCTTTTGGTAATAATTGATTGTTTTCGTCAAGGATATAAATTTCAGTATTAGCTATTGGATACCCAATGCATATTTTTTCATCTTCCTTTAAAATCTCCTTAACGATACAGCCAACAGTTGCTTCGGTTGGACCGTATTCATTAAAAATTTTAATTTCAGGATTTATCTTTCTTAATACCTCCACATGATTTTCCGTAAGCGTATCTCCCCCCACAATTGCTAATGATAATTGTTCGCTTTTCAAGTTAAATGACCCCAATACACTTATATGTGCCGGTGTAAGTTTAATACAAGATATTTCTTTAGAAATATAAGTTTGCAGGCTTTGACTAACATCTGTTCTGCTATCCAAAACATGTAATGTTCCTCCTGAAACTAATGGGAGAAATAAGCTGGTAATTGTTAGATCAAAACAAATCGAAGTAAACAATCCAAAATCAAAATCAGAAGATTCTGTCAAATAGGCTTTAGACGCCCATTGTAAATAGTTATACAAAGATTCATGTCCTATCAATACGCCTTTGGGTTTTCCTGTAGACCCGGAAGTATAAATGATATAAGCTTCATCCTGTGGAGTAACTGTTGGAAGTGCTTTTTTGATTTCTATTTTTTCCGGAGAAAATTCGACATCAACTGAAAGGAGTCGGATATCATTATCGATGAAGTCAAACATGAAATCAGTTGTGGTAATCAAAAGTTTCATTTGAGAATCCTCAATGATAAATTGCTCTCTTTCCGAAGTATACTTAGGTTCAATTGGAACAAAGACAGCTCCCGATTTAAGAATGCCATATAGAACTACGGGAAGTAAGTCTGCATTTTCCATCTTCACCCCAATCCGATCTCCTTTTTTAATAGCATACTCCTGCACTAATAATATTGCTAACTTAGTTGCTTGGTTTTCAAATTCGCTATAAGAAAGAACCTGCTCAGCTGCTCTGATAGCTTCATTTTCTGAACTTAATCGGGCTTGATTTGATATTAGATCAAGTATTGTTTGCTCAGCCTGTAAAGGAGCTTTAGCACCATTTAACAGAAGGCTTAATTCTATTTCTTCTTCTTTTGTTAAAAAGACCGCTTCATTTATACGGCTATTAAAATGCTCTGGCAATTCATCCAAAAAACGCACATAATGATTCATGAATTGATGGATGAGTTGCTCCTCATAAATATCAGTATTGTAATGCAAGCTTATGCCAAATGTATTTTCACATTCGGTAAAATGAAGTTCTATATCATACTTCACCCGTTTCTCTACAGGTTCTCCAATTTTCCCTATTAGATTCTCTTCTATGACAAGACTAAATGATTTGTGATAATCTAGCAGGATATCAAATATGGCATTTCTACTTAAGTCTCTTTTAATCGCTACGTCTTCCAAAAGCTTATCAAAAGGATACGACTGATGCGAATAAGCATTCAAGACGTTGGTCTTAACCGTATTATAAAAATCTTCAAATGTAGCCTCAGCAGCCACTTTATTTCGAAGCACAATAGTGTTCAGATAAAATCCGATTTGATTTTCTAAATCTGCATGCTGTCTTCCTACAATCGGGCTTCCGATTATGAGATCATCCTGAGCGGTATATCTATAGACCAGCACTTTGAAAGCACTCATTAACAACATAAACTGACTACCGCCATGTTCTTGAATTAAATTACGTATTTGCTCACTGGTCTGTTTTTGTAAATAAGCCGTCAGTACTTTCCCGTTATAAGTTTTATTCTTCGGCCTTATTTTATTGCTTGGCAAATTGACAAGAGGGATTTCTCCGGCTAGTTGCTGTTTCCAATATTGTTCACTTCCTTTAAAGCCATCTCCTTCCAGTTGTTTCAATTGCCAGGCCGCATAGTCTTTGTATTGAATTTTAAGCTCGGGAAGTTCCGGAAGTTCATTTCTTTTAAAGGCTTCATAGCATATGAAAATATCTTTCATTAATACCTCCATCGACCATTCATCTGTAATGATGTGGTGCAAATTGTAGTATAGATGATAAGCGTCATTCGGCATTCTAAAGAAACAGATTCGAAATAATGGTCCTTTTTCTAAATCAAAAGATAATAAAGTGTCTTGCTGAATATATTTAGCCAATGCATCTTCCCCATTTTCCAACTTTGAAAAATCCTGAAAATCCATTTTAAAATCGAATGTCGCTTCGGGAGTTATATATTGATATACTTCTCCATCTTCTTCTAATTTAAAAACCGTACGTAAAGACTCGTGTCTGCCTATAAGATACTTTATTGATTTATCGAGCGCTTTCTTATCAGAAAGATCCAGGGTTAAAGGCGCCGAAAAAGGCATGTTATATGCTACTGAAGCTTGTTTGATTTGACTAACGATCCATATTCGTTTTTGAGCTGAAGACAATCTATACCTTTTAGCAGGTGGAGCTTTTGGTATTGCAACATAATCGTTGTCCTTACCAACAAGCTTTAAATAGTCTATTAGTTTTTTCTTATTTGATTTTAACTCCTGTAATACTTCTCCGGGAATCTGATCTCCATCAAAGTTAATCTTGAGACTATCTTCAACATAAGAAATATAAATTCCTTTGGTTCGTAAAGACTTAATTAAATTTTCCATGCTACAGTTAAATAAATATTTCAGTTTTAGTAGTTGGTTTTACAGACAACCATTTTCTATTATCGATAAGTGATGCCAGTAATGTTACGGTAGGGTTATTGAAAAAATCTGCTAGTGAAATCTTAATCGAGAATTCTTTATTTATTTTATTCATTAAAGAAATCCCTTTTAAAGAATCCCCTCCAAGTACAAAGAAATCATCCTCCACTCCTACACCTGTTTGTCCGAATAATTCTTCAAATAGTCCTACAATGCATTCTTCTGTATCCGTGCGGGCAGCAATAAATTCTGAATCTAACTGCGTTCTGTTTAGTTCAAAACGTTCCGCTTTTTCTTTTTCAACATTTTGGGCTCTATCCTCAAAAGCATTCAGATTTCTAAGGGATATTGTAAATTGTTGTACTCCTTTGTATAAAAAAGATCGTTCGAAATTTTCAATGATATCAGAAGTTGAGATTTGTTCTTTTTCTTCTCCTAGTTTATCTAAATTAAATACGGAAAGATTCGTCAAGTCTGAGAACAATCCGATGGCAACTTCATCTAACAATGCATTAGAAGTTGCATATGCTCCAAACGAAACACCTCCAAGTATTCCAGATAAACTTGACAATACCTTTACAAAACCTAGCTTTTTATTTTTAAAAATTTTGTACAAGTTTAATAAGCCACCTACTTTGATAGAATAATGATTGTGTATAGAATTATTTGATGTGGAAGAAGCTAAAAAATATTCTCTTGATACAAATCTAGCGCTATGAATAATCCCTTTTATTTCTCCATATTCCAACTCTATCCCAGTTATTATAGTACTCAATGATTCATAGTCAGAGACATCTCCCTGCGTATATGAAAAACTCCCTTTCATGCTAGTTTCTAATCGTTTAATTTTTTCAGCATACTTTTCTTCATGAATATTTTTTCCGACTAAATAAACATTGCTATTGTACTTTTCTTTTATATGGTTTATTAATTCAAACTCTACCGGTCCCAAATCGCCTGTCAATAAATAAACCCCTTCTTTCCCGAGTATCGCTCTTTCTTCAACAACTTCTTTATTTAATACTTCATAATAAGGAATCCATCTTTTTCCATTTCTATATGCGACCTTGTAAAAATTATTTTCAACATGCATTTCCTGAAACACCTGATCAACACCTAGTGCATCCTTAAAAGAAACATCTAAATGCGTCGCATTTATGTTTATTGCTTCCTGAACTAAAACTCTCAAAAGGATCCCCGTATGATTATTAGTACCTAGAACTTTATCCGCTCCGGTTATTTGAAAATTATTATCTGTAATCAATACAATATGACAGGCATGCTCTAAAGTATTTACCTCAAATACTCTTAAAAATTCCAACACTGGAGAAAATAAATAATTATATTGACTGAATTCTTCTTTTACAAAAACGGTATCCGTTTGTTCATTTCCCCAACAAAAAACAACTTTATCAAAAACAATTGAATTTTTATTTAATACATCTTTAAGCGCTTCAAAATGGTCTCTTTCAGCAGGATTCAGTTGAAACTCACTATCAGAATTTTGATTAAAAGAATCCCCTTTTTTTACAAAAATCAGATGAACTCCTTCAGCTTCAAGCTTATTCTTTAATTGCTCCGATAGTTCATTTTCATCATAGAAAAACACATATGTTTTCTCTTTAATTCCTGTTGATTTTTTAAATGCCTTTGGCTCGAGTCTCCATGAAGGAACACAAGCATTATGCTCTTCTTTCAAAGTATTAAAATCAATATTTTGCTTTTTTATCAAATTATCAATAGACACTTTAGTTGGAAAATCGTAGGTATCAAAACAATACGTAGGAATTGATATCTTTGAAGGTTTGTGATCCTGGTAAAAGACCTTCCAGTCTATATCAAATTTATACTGCCAAATGTCTCCAAGGAAGTTTAAAAAATGTGTTCGCTCACTAATGGTCTCTTTTGGATGTCTTATACAATTCAGTGCAACATTCTTATCTTTGGTTGTATTACATTGATTAAAAAAAGTAGTCAATGTTCTTCCTGGTCCAACTTCAAGGAAAAGTGCATTATTGTTTTGTTGCAAAAACTGAATTCCTTCTTTAAATTGTACCGTTCCTGTAATATGATCAGCCCAATATGCCGGAGAAGTAGCTTCTTCTTTTGTTATAAAAGTGCCTGTTTTATTTGAAACAAATGGGCTATTGGGAGTATTTAATTTAATCACGGATAATTCGTTCTTAAATTCTTCAATAATACCTTCCATCATTTTTGAATGAAAGGCATGAGAAGTTTTCAATTTTACATATTGAATCTCCTTTTCTTCCAATTGTTTTTCGACTCGATTAATATCTTCATCAGTTCCGGAAACAACAAATGACTGAGGAGCATTGATGGCCGCAATGGAAACATTTGCTAGTAACTCTTTATCAATATTTTCTACTTCACTTCCGATACTTAACATGGACCCTTTAGGCATCCCATACATTAATGCTGCCCGTCTGCACATAATATAAAGCGCATCTTCAAAGGAGAATACTCCACTCAATGTCGCCGCCACATATTCTCCAAGGCTATGCCCAATCATTGCATCAGGCTTTAATCCTAATTCCAGGAGAAACTTACCTAAAGCATATTCAAACAAAAATAAAATTGGCTGTGTGTAAATCGTTTCATTTATTTTATTGGAATCATTTTCATCAAAAAATATTTTTGAATAATCTTCCCTGTTTAATTTTTGAAGTACTGCAAAACCATGATCTAATATTTTTCTAAAAGATGAAAAGTTTTCGTATAAAAATTTCCCCATTCCGGAATATTGGCTGCCTTGTCCAGAAAACATAAACACCAATTTTTGCTTTTCTTTTACCTTTTTTATTTTTATAGATGCCTCTGAAAGTTTTGCAAGCAATTCTTCTTTATTTTCTACTTCAAAAGTCTTACATAATCCAAATTGTTTTCGCCCTACTTGAAGTGTATAAGCTAAAGAAGACAGATTTATTTCGGGATTTTCCTGAATAAATTCTCTTAAGCTTATCTCATATTTTTCTAAAGATGAAATGGTATTTGCAGAATATCTTATTAGATAGGATGCTTCCTTAATTATTGGCGTCTCTTCAGATAAAAGAGCTTCCTGGAGCACCAAATGAACATTTGTCCCTCCAATGCCAAATGAACTTATTCCTGCCATTAAAGGTTTGTCATTGATGCGGTTCCAGGCTGCCGTACTAGTATTTACATAAAAAGGGCCGTTTTTAAAATTAATAGAAGGGTTAGCTTTTGTATAATGTAAGCTAGCAGGTAGGATTTTGTGTTTTAGCGAAAGTGATGTTTTAATTAATCCTAATACTCCTGCTGCTTCATCTGCATGTCCTACATTGGACTTTACTGTTCCAATAGCACATTTATGAGTAGTGTCATTATTAAATGCTTTATTTAAAGACTCTATTTCAATAGGGTCACCAATTTTCGTAGCAGTTCCATGTGTTTCCACATAGGTGATATCAGTAGGCTTTACACCTGCAATTTTATGAGCTAATTTAATACACTGCGATTGACCATAAACACTAGGCATGGTATATCCGCCTTTTGTATTACCATCATTATTCATGGCAGTAGATTTGATCACTGCATAAATATGGTCTTTATCTTTCAATGCCTCTTCCAGCTTTTTAAGGACGACTACTCCTGCCCCATCGCAAAAAATTGTCCCAGATGCATCAGCATCAAAACTGCGTACATGTCCGTCTTTGGAGACTATCGTTCCTTCCTGATGTTTATATCCATTATCATGATGCGACAACAATCTTACTCCTCCTGCGATAGCAATTCCACATTCATTAAACAACAGACTTCTACAGGCTAAATGGGTAGTACTCAAAGAAGTGGAGCAAGCAGTATCTATAAAGTAACATGGTCCGTTGAGATTGAATTTATATGCAATTAAAGAAGCCATAAAATTCGGATTCGTAATTTTCGCTTTCGTCATTGCATCTACATTATCGGCATCTGTAAGAGTGGCATACACACTCCAATTCAAATCTCTATTTGCTCCTAAAAAAATACCTGATTTCCTATTGTAATTATCTAAATTACATCCGGCATCTTCCAACCCTTCCCATACCAGCTGATGCATCATCCTTGTTTGCGGATTCATTATTTTTGCTTCATCAGGAGTATATTTGAAAAACGAATAGTCGAAACTATTGTAGGAATCAATAAAAGAAGCTGCTTTCACAAAAGAAGCTGTATTCAATTCTTTTGCTTCTATTCCCCTTGAGATCAATTCCTGATCACTAAAGAAATGGATTAATTCCTTTTCATCAATTAGGTTATTCCAAAAGTCTCGAACATTATCAGACTTAGGAAACTTTCCAGAAACTCCTATTATGGCAATATCTCTTTTCATAAGAAACTTGAAAAAATTTGTGTAAAAGACTAATGTGTTGAGTAATCAGATACTTTCCATAAAATCTATTAAATCGTCTACGTCCTCCATATCTTTTTCAATAATTACTGGAGTTTGTTTCTGAATATTTAGACTTTCTGAAAGTGTACGAATAGTTGGGAATTGGAAGAATGATATTATTTGAAGATCTAAATCGAGTTCTGAATTCATAATATTCTGTAATTCAAATGCTTTCATTGAGTTGCCTCCTATTTCAAAAAAATTATCCTCAATACTGACTTTCTCCAATAGTAAAAACTTTTGCCAGATTTCTACCATCTGGGATTCGAAGTCATTTCTGGGAGCAACAAAATTTTTGGTACTTACATTATCATTTGTAGGTTTTGGCAGCCGTTTTTCGTCAATTTTTCCGTTTGGTGTATAGCTAAATTCATTGATAAAAATGATATAATTCGGAATCATATAATTTGGCAGACGAACCCTTAAGTAATCTTTTATAAATTCTGCTTCAACTATTTTATTAGATTTTATATATGCAGCTATAGTCATCCCTGCTGCTTCTTTAACCGCTTTAACCACACACTGATCTATTCCTGAAATCATTGAAATATTCGTCTGAATTTCTTTGAGTTCAATCCGGTACCCTTTTATTTTCACCTGACTATCCGATCTTCCTAAATATTCAATTTCACCATTGGCCAACCATCTCGCCAGGTCTCCAGTTTTGTATATAATTCCCTCTTTTCTAAAAGGATTTTTTATAAACTTATCATTGGTCAGCGTTTCATTATTCAAATAGCCGGCAGAAACGCCATCGCCCCCAATACACAATTCTCCCACCGTTTCTTTGGGACATATTTGATTCGCTTTATCCAATATATAAATCTGAGTATTTGCTATCGGTGTTCCAATAGTGACCTCATTTGCATGATCTACTTGCTTTATACTTGACCATATGGTAGTTTCCGTAGGACCATACATATTGTATACTTTTTTTGTACCTACTACATTTATAAGTTTTTTGGCAAGAGACATTTTTAACTCTTCCCCTCCTACTAACAGAGAAGAAAGATTCTTTAATTGTTTTATAGCTTTTTTATTTTGTAAAAAGTCTTCATAAAAAGAAGGCGTTGACTGCATTGCCGATACGTTGTAAGCATCCATCAAACTACTTGTCTCTTCCTGACCATTAAGCATGCTCAGCCTGTAAAGCATATATTCATACTGCGTCTTACTTCTTTTTACAATGTTTTTAACTTTATTTAAATGCTCTAAATTAGAAAGGACTTCCTGATCCTCAATCCCAAAGTCCAATAAACAAGCAATTTCGTTGACTCCTATTCCATATAACTTATTAACCATGTCCAGGCATTTTTCAGGTGTTCCTAAAAAGCTGGAGGTCTTATAATATCTTTTAAAACCCATTTCCAGAACCTGGTCCATATCATCATTGATATCCAAACTATTATTTTCAGCAACTGGAATAAGAAGCCCTAATGAAGATTTTAAATATCCTTTAAAAGGGGTTTCTATTGTTTTAAAAACATAATCTTCGTCGTCATTAACAAAGGTGTGCAACATAATGGCAACCTTTCCTTTTTCCGCGTCAAACCCATGTTCTTCCAGAGCTTCTCTGTATGCTTTTATTTTTTCTCCCAGATCTTCTACAGATTGCCCTAATAAATGCGTTAAAACATTTGCTCCTATACTTCCAGCATATTTAAAAGTATGAATACTTTTTGCTGCTGTAACCCACAAAGGAATTTTTGGTTGGATAGGCTTTGGATGGATTTTAAATTCGAACTCCTTCCCTACTCCATTTTTTCTGGTCATAGAATTCCCACTCCAAAGAAGTTGTAATGCATCTATTTTATCTCGCATTTTCTGATGCCTGTCTTCGAAGTTATCAGGTGCTAATACAAAATCATTAGGTTGCCATCCGGAAGCTATAGATAATTCTACTCGCCCTTCAGATAAATTATCAACCATAGACCATTCTTCCGCCACTCTTACTTCATCATGCAGAGGCAATACAACACTTCCAGATCTTAACCTTATATTTTTAGTTATGGTAGATACTGCCGCAGCTGCTACAGATGGGTTAGGAAATTGATCTCCAAATTCGTGAAAGTGCCTTTCCGGTACCCAAATAGCTTTGAAGCCATTTTTATCTGCATACTTTGCTCCTTCCAGCAATAAATTATACTTGTTTTGAGACGTACTATTGGAAGATGGAAAATAGAAAAAGCTAAAATCCATTTCCGGTTTCTCTTTTATTTCAACCGGACGTTCCAAATGAATAATGACCTTACTTCCGTTTGTTAATGTCCATAGAAATTCTAAAATAGAAATATCAAAACTTATACTTGTAGTAGCCAACCATGTTTGAGAAGTAT
>CAYXQH010000176.1:0-9819 GCA_964467425.1 uncultured Saprospiraceae bacterium | reverse complement strand
GCTACTTGTTATTGAGCTGTTAAAGATTTTCTAAATTCGTAATCCAGCAAAATTCTTAATTAGTTTTGCTATAGTTTTTTATGTTATTTGAAAAGGGTTACAAAAATGAATTTAAATTTCAACAAATGAAGAAAGCCTATCCTTACCTACATCTATGGTCATTCCTTTTTATTTTGACTTTTTTTAGTACTTGTAATGGACAAGAGAATCCTAGAGAGAATGTTCAGTTAGGCAATAAATCACCCATCTTTTCAATCAATCTTCAGCCTCAACAAATAGCCGAATATATACGGAATATATTTCAAGACAAAAATGGAAATTTCTGGTTTGGCACAAATGGATATGGTATAGCGCACTATGATGGAAATAGCATTTCTTATTATTCTAATGCACAGGGATTTGAAGGCCGGCAAATCACAGGTATTACAGAAGATCAGGAAAAAAACTTATGGTTCGCAACAGATCAGGGAGTTGTAAAATATGGCTGGTCCAGTGATCTTGATGGTGAAAAAAAGTTTACTAATTATACAGATCAAAAATATTTTGGAGGTTTTCGATTCTGGAGCGTTTTCGCAGATAGTAAAAATAATATCTGGGCAGGTTCAGCAGCAGGTATCTTTCGATTTAATGGTACAACCTGGATGCCTTTTAAGCTTCCCTTTCCAGAAACTCTGAAAGGTAGTTTTATTACCAAAGGAACAGCAATGTCTATATCAGAAGATCCTAAGGGCAATATTTGGTTTAGCACAATGGGCTTCGGCGCCTTTAAATATGATGGCAAATCGTTTACTCAGTACACTAAAAAAGACGGACTGACCGATAATAGCGTTGATCATATTTTAGCAGATAAGAATGGAAATATTTGGTTTGGAACCAGGAATGGAGGCTTAAGTCGTTTCGATGGAAAGACCTTTACGAATTATACTTCCAATGATAGTATCGGCAATAATGAAGTTTGCGTTATTCATGAAGATAAAGATGGAAATATTTGGTTTAGTTCCGAAGGATATGGCGTCTATCGCTTTGATGGCACTTCTTTTACAAATTACGGTTTAGAACATGGTTTAGGCGTTAGAGCAGTGCAAACTATTTTTCAAGATAAAGCAGGACAACTTTGGGTTGGCGGCGGCGGTGGGCTCTATCGTTTTAATGAAAAAACACTACCTATAGGCCAGCCAAGCTTTATTAATGTTACAAAAAATGGTCCCTGGAAATAACTCCTTTTATTCCTTTATAAGTTTCTTGATGACTTGTTGCTTATTTTTGTATTGAGCAATGATTAAATAGACACCCGCCGGAAAAATAGAAAGATCTACACTTATCGTATCAGCTGAAATCGTTTTAATTGACTTGACAAGACGACCATCTGCATTTGTAATTAAAATCATTTCCGGAAGATCATTTTCTAATTGAATAGCAAAGGTATCTTTTCCAGGATTAGGAGTCACTGTCATATCCATGTTTTGGATACCTGATAGATTGGCTTGCGAATTTACGATCGAATTTCTAATTAATAAAAGGTCTTTATTATTGGAGTTTGGCATTTTACGGTCACAGATATAAACATCATTTAGATCATCCCCATTAAAGTCTGCAGCAAACACGCCCAATGCATCTCTAGTATAATTTTCTCCAAATACAGTAGACGTGCTATCTCCAAAGAAACCGGAACCATTGTTTTCATAAACCTTTATATGCGCACCAAAAACATTAGCTACAAAAAGATCTAAATCTCCATCTTGATCTATATCTTCAAAAATTCCATCTATGGTTAAATCATTATCCGTAGGAAGTTGAGCCATAGAAACATCTGAAAAAACGCCAGTTCCATCATTGACAAAGAGGCGGTTCTGAGGATTCTTTCCTGGGATAAAAAGTACGTTAGATAAAAAGATATCTATATCGTTATCTCCATCTACATCTCCAAAAGTTACTTTACGAGTTTCTATATTTAAGCCTTGTGGCAATCTGCTTGTAGTTTCATCACTAAAATAACCGTTACCATCATTGATGTGCAAAAGGTTCCCATTTTCATTTCCTTCAAAAAGATCTAAGTCTCCGTCTCCATCTACATCAGCCATGTTTAAATCCTGAGTAGTACGATTTACTTGAGGAATTCTATCGTTTTCCTGAGTAAAGGTTCCGTCTCCATTATTTATAAAAACTCCTGTCCCACCTTTATTTCCAAAAAGTACATCCGGTAAATCATCCCCATTAATATCCACTGTAATTACAGCGTTTGCTTCCGAATCTGGAAACTGATAATTAGCAGCAATAAAACTACCTGTCCCATCACCAAAATAATATTCATGAACATTTGACCATCCTTGATTTATATCGTCTTCACTACAAAAAATCAAATCCAAATGACCATCATTATTAAAGTCCGCTATAGCAACATCTTCCGAATCATGAATTTCTTGTGGTAGGTTCCCCATGGTTGTGTTAGAAAAAACACCTGTCCCATCATTACTTAAAATAGTATTTGCTTGAAATTCATTTGCCAAAACAATATCCAGGTCACCATCTCCATCTAAATCGGCAGCACGAACATCCATGCTTCCACCTTTAGCTCCATTATCTGGCAAATTATCACTGGCATTAAAATAGAGTTGCGCACCACAAACACCAGGAAAACAAAACAATAAGACTAAAATATATTTTGACATAGTTCTTTTTTTTAGAAAGTAATTTTCGTAGCTAAAAACATAAAAATGGTTTAGTTTCGCTTTAGTACATCCACTCATCCCTACCTCTTCTCTTTCAAAAGAAGGGAATGAATTCCGCTTAAAGGATTGAGTTGAAATAAACGCAATGGATATGGTTTTATAGATTTTCATTAAAACACCTAATGAGCCAAGATAAAGTTAACCGCCATTGCCCTGTACAGACTCCCCTTCTCTGCAAGTTTCATCCAGATCCCAACATGATTGTATTTATGTGCATGAATTACTTCAAAGTCATTATACTTTGTTTTTTCTCTAAGCAAGTTTTCAAAGATCGTAGCGTACATATAAGTATCAGAATCTGAGAACATCAACATAGGTATATTAAGCTTGTCCAGATAAGTTGTCGGAGATGCATCTTTAAAATTTTCTTCCGTATCACCAAAGACTGCTTTCACATGCTGCTCTGCCAGCTGTGGCGTTTCACTATTTAAAATAGTCTGATGATAATGAGAAATATCATATCCACCGCTTACCGGAATAATACCACGTATATTTTTAAAACTTAATCCATGTGCTTTCAAATATTTTTCGTCTGACGCAAGTAGTGCCGATAGATGCCCTCCGGAAGAAAATCCTCCAACAAAAATCTTGTCTGGATCATAACCATATTTAGCTGCATTTTTATGTAACCAGTGAAAGGCTTTCGCCACGTCTTGGATATGCTCCGGATGTTTTACTCCGGTGGTTCTTTTCGGATCTATAAAAACACAGGCACTCAAACTGTGGCCAATAGAAGCTACAGCTATTCCATCTTCTGCAAATTTCTTAGCAATAGGTGCTTCCTTATATCGGTCAACGATAGACCAGGCTCCTCCTCCGATCCAAATTAATAAAGGTGGTTTTTTCACATCTTGAGGCAAATAAAAATTTATCCGATGCAAGCTGTCTTCTTTTACATCTTTATCCAGATACGAAATATCAAAAACCTCTTTAACAGCTTGCTTTTTACTTTGTGCAAACAAAATAGTATTGGAGAGTAAAAAAATAAAGAGGAAATATTTTGAATAACTATTCATAAGTAATTTTTAAAAGAACCTTTCTAAATGGCTTTATTTAATGATAAAGTTAAGGCTTATCTATTTGTTAAATGTGTCAATTATTGCTAATTAACTTTGAGCCTTTGGATAGAAAAAGTCCGGGGATTCTGTTGATTTTAAAGTTCGTCTAAGAAACGCTTTAATTGGTATAAAACTTAAATAATACTCCTCAAAAAATTTAAATTTTAGTCTTTCTCTTTTCTTGCTTTCTGTGTTGCTTAAAAAAAGCGTATGAAGCCATTAATTATAAATGAGTTCAAAGGTTCGAAAACGGTAAAGTCAAATAAGAGCTTAAACTCTAATGTTGCATTTTATTCTAAACTGAAAGATTTCCAAGGAAAACTTTCTCATTCGCATTATGCCATAAAGCTTCCGGTATCGGGCATAGAGCATTATATTGTTAACAACAGAAAATATCAAATAGATCACAATAGTTATCTAGTATCCAATGCCGGTCAGGAAATCGAGGCTTATGTGAAGAGCGAAAATATTGTTTTGGGAATTTGTATAGGAATATCAAAAGACTATATATCTGATTTAGCAGGGTCATTAGGACAGAAATTAGAGCAAGGAATTGATAATCCTTTTGATGCTAACGACCCAATAAACTTCATTTTAAAGAAAAACAAACTAAATGGTGACGAAGTGAGTCTTGCTCTACAAAAGATCAAAGTGAATCTACTGGAAAACAAATTAGATCAGTATGAAAACGAACAGTTTTATATTGCTTTAGGTGAGCTTCTTATTTCCAAAGAACTCAAAATACGATCAAATATAGAAAGGCTTCCTCATATTAAAGCTTCAAGTAAGCAAGAGATATACCGGCGAATTTCTTTGATGAATGATTATATCCATGATAATTATAAAAACGATATTACATTAGATGAATTATCTCAAATAAGTTTGCTCTCCAAATATCATGCATTAAGATGTTATCAAAAAATAAATAACATTACTCCTTATAGAAAAATACTAATGCTGCGTCTGGAAGAAGCAAAACAATTAATCAAGAATGGCAAGAGTATAAGCGAGGTAGCATACGAAACAAATTTTGCAGACTATAGAGCTTTTTCTAAAAAATTCAAGCTCTACTTCAATATGACACCCTCTCAATACAAGGCAAGTATTTTAAAAAAATAGAATCAGCATCAATTCTGGTATGCACAATTAACTTGTTGTCAATACCTTTTTTTGACCTGTCTGTATTTTGTTGATTTCTGGATTCTTCGGAATTTCAATTACAAATGTAGAACCATTATATAAATTGCTTCTAATAGAAATTTCTCCGTGAATTTTGTTGATCAGTTTTTTGCAAATTGCTAAACCTACTCCGGAGCCACCATATTGCGAACGGTTATTTAATCGCTTAAATAATTCGAAAACTTTATCATGATATTCACTGTCAATTCCAATCCCATTATCAATAACCTCAAATAAATGAGATTCTTCTAAATCGTGATATTCAATATTCACAAAAGGGAATTCATTTTCATTAAACTTTAAACCGTTTTCAATTAAGTTTTTGAATACTAAATATAAAGCCGATTTATCAGAGATAATATTAGCAGGAAAATTTTTAGTTTCAATCGAGGCCATTTGGGAACCCAGGTTTAATTTAACTTCAGTTTTTATTTCATCAATAAGATGATTGATATTTATATTTTTCATTTGTATTTCCAAATCCTGGAGGTTAGATAGATCAGCCAGATCTTGAACGATTTTATTCATTTGATATGCCCCTTTCTGAATGTATCCAAAATAAACAAGAGCTTCTTTATTCTCTACTACCTTTTTCTTTTTAATATAATCTACAAAGCTAACAACATTACGAAGCGGCTCTTTCAAATCATGGGATGCAATATAATGATAACGTTCTAATTCATCTTTACTTTCATTTAAGTCAGCATTAGCTTGCTGCAACTCGGCAGTTCTTTTATTAACTTCTTGCTCTAAATGCTTGGCATATTTCTTTTTTTGAAAATAAAATAAAAAAAGAAAAACTAAGGAGAATGCAGAAGCTAAAGAGATACCAATAAAGGCGTTTCTCTCCACTGTTTTCTGACTTAATTCGAGTTTCTGAATTTGGATGAGACTTTCTTTTTCATTGGTTTCATACTGCACCAGTAATTCATTTGTAATTTTAGCCTGCTCAATATTTTGCAAGGTATCCTTGATTTGAACCACCCGAGAAAAACTATGCAATGATCTATTCATGTCAGAGTTGTAGATCCCCAGCACTGCAGAAAGTTGCTCCGCATCTAGAACATCTAAATTATAATCTTCTTTATTTTTTGTAATTATTCGATCTACAATCGGAAGTAATTCTTTCTGTAATTGAAGACTAGGCTGTAAAGTAGAATTCGAATAAATGGTTGAAAAAAGACCTACCATTACAGCATGAAACGCATCAACATCTCCGAATGGTTTCATATCCTCAAGAAGTGTAGTCAAATGAATTTCTGCAATTTCATAATTTTTTAGTTTCACCAATAAGCCCGCTTTTCTTAAATCCGTAATTCGAATAGTAAATTCGCCTAAATATCCAGCATAGACATATGCAGAATCTACATGTTGCAAACCTTCTGAAAAGCGGTTCATTCTTCCCATCAATTTTGCATAAGACATATTAAAGGACCAAAGGTCGTTTGCTTTTTGAGCTATTGGTATGTTTAGAGCATACAACTGAGGCATAATTTCATAATGACTTTTCTCAGCTTTGTCATAATTCCCATTTCGAATATAAATATCTATTAAAGCATCATATAGTTGAAATTTTCTTATTTCCTCTACCTGGCTGGATTCTGCTAGTTTTATCGACTCTAATAACAGATTAATTGCTTCTGCGTATTTTCCATCAGTTGCTAATAAGGTACTTAATCCTGACTTTGCTTCTAAAAGCATTGAAGAATCTTCTAACATCGAAAAATGGTCTACTGCTTTTCTTAAAAAATCAATAGACATACCATTCGTTCCGTCAATGTTATGAGCAAATCCCAGATAGTAATATACTTTGCCGAGTCGCCTTGATTTTGGATCATCTTTTTCTAAAAAAGATTGAGCAGCTTTTAAATGTGGCAATGCCTCACTACTATTTCCTTGTACTAAAAAATGATACCCTATTAATTCATGGAAAAGAAAAACCGTTTTTCTGGAAAAAGTACTTTGCTCTTTAATCGCCGGCAGGAGCCATTCTTCTATTGTTGAAAAATCACCCTTGTTTATCTCTATCTCAGATAGATATGCTCTTGCAATTGACTCTTGTTCAGAACAGTCATGATTTTGGCAAATTTCAATAATTTTATCCTGATATTCCTTCCCTTTCTTATAAGATCCTTCTGTCCAAACAATAACATCGATTATGGATAAATATATGTCTACTTCCTCTTCCCAAGATGCCGCCTCCTCTAATTGTTTCTCTAACAATTCGATGCTATCACCAAAAACATTTGTGAAGTTGATGAGCAAAATACACATCATTGTAACTAAGTTCTTCATTACTATAATAATTTCGGGTTTATTAAAAGGAGAGTAGAATTCCTTTAAATAGAACGAAAATCATGCCTTTGATTGATTTATTGTAGATTTTTTGGACGGTATTGGTATGCTTTAACTTAACATTGGATATATTCAATTGAGAAAAGATTATCTTAATTAGCAAATTAAAGTAAAATCAATAAATTGACTAAATCCACAAATAGGTTAAATTTTAAGATTGTTTTTCTTTCAATCTTACTTATTGGATCCGTATTTATTCTGAACGATTGTAAGAATCAAACAAGCTGTGCATTAACGAAGAAGATCGAATCAATAGAGCATGGAAAGAATAGTTTTTGGCATTCAATCAACTTGAATTTTCCAGCATTAGAACCTTGTATTGATTGTGAAGACTCCGATAAATACTTCTATATCCAGGACTTCAGGCAATTAGAAATGGTTTCTAAGGACTTTAAAAAAACGATCACTGAAGAAATAAATTTAGCTCATAAATTTAAGGATTCAATTTATTACGAAAATGGTTTGATTAAATATTATCAGCGAGTAACTCTAAAAGATCCTATCAAGGCAGAAATTAACCTTGACACCTTAATTTCAATTTTACAAATTCAGAATCAGAGTGACTTAGTTTTTAGATCCTGCAAAAAAAGAAAAGCTATAAATGGTTTTCTGTTTGATAGCAAATATGCCAGAATTGTTGGAATCACCGATAATGAAAATAACGTCAAGGTATTAAGCTTATATAATTTAGGTCATGAAAGCAAAGAGTTTCTAAATCGCCTACAATATCTAATGAAACAATATGACTTGATATATGTAAATTACATTGAAGAAAAAGTAGTCTCCAGTGAAGAAATAATAAACTATAGCGGAACGTACTAGTGATGAGGAAAATTGAAATCGAGCGTAGGATTAATTAGCACTGGTATTATTAAGACGTACGTAAAATGTACTGCCTTTCCCTACAGTAGACTCCGCCCATATTTCACCGCTAATCTTATCGCTGATTTCTTTACAGATTGCCAGACCAAGGCCAGAAGAATTAGAAGTGCTTTTGTTGTTCATTGTTTTAAAGGGTTCGAAAATATATCGAAGATATTGTTCTTCTACTCCCACCCCATTATCTTTAACTTTTAGCAATAAGTTTTCATTTGTATTTTCGAGCGTGACAATTACTTTTGGTTGTAAAGATTGATTAAACTTCAAAGCGTTTTGAACTAGATTTTGAATAATCAACCCCAAACCATATTCTGAGGAATAAATAAAGTCTTCTCCAGAATCATTATTAAACACAACCTTTGCTTTTTTTGCTTCAATTAATCCAGATAAATTTCTTGAGGTATTATTAAAAAGATCTTTCAAAATTATCTTTTGGGATCCAAAGTTATTACGACCGTTGACCTCCGTAAACACTTTGAGTGTTTGTATTATATTGGAAAGTGTTATTACACTGGAGTCAATAAACTCAAAATATTCTTCATACTCCTTATCTAATTGTTGACCCGACATTTTTTTCTGAATAAGACTACTATAACTTCCAATGTTTCTTAAAGGTTCTTTGAAATCGTGTGAACAGATATAAGAAAATTGCTGGAGGTTATTATTACGAGCTTTCAAATCCACAATAGCCTTTTCTTTTTCTTTTAAAACCTGATCAATCTCTTCTTGTTTACGCTCTACAAAATTGACAAAATTAAGAATAGCCAAATAATAAATAGATGTGGAACTTATGTACGTGATGTAAATATTTAAGTCATAATCCATGACAACTGAGGTCAGAAAAAAGCATAGCATACAAGTGATAAACATCAAATGTTTTATCATTTTGTTTTTAAACAGTAAAGCCATACCCACAGGCATCAAAGTCCAGTAAATAATACTAGAAGTATGAAGTCCTGATCGAGCTAAATCTAAGGAAAGTAAAATGATAAGAACAGAAACTAATCCTAATGAAATTTCGTGTTTTCCTTTTGTACATAGAAAAAATAAAAAGCCACTAAACGAACTTACAATAAAATTAACAAGGACTCCTTCCCAGTCACCCTGAGACATTCTATAAAATATTAGGATTCCTGAAAGTACCATAATCACAAACATGATAACATTCATAATCCTCCTACGAATGGTATCTAATATCGATAGTTCCGGCGATATGCCAATTCTATAGATTTTTCTGAATATGGTATTGAAATATGACAATTCAACTAGCTTTTAAATTACAATTCGATGTAAATTTTTAAATACATCTATAAACTACCCGTATTCTTTGCAAAAATCATGCTCTATAGTAAACCCTATTCGATTTTAAGGTATTGAACAGGAATTTTCTTCTCTTCAATTTTTACAGTCAATCGGCTTTTGATTGAAAATTGTGCAGATAATTTGCCTGATTTTGATGGAGAATAGGGTTTATTGGAATATAATATCACGATTTAATTAAAAAGAATTTTTCGTCTGAGTAATATTAAATATTGGAATATATCTATCTACTATATGATCTGCGAAACAAATCAAAATCCGCTAATCCAATGCAGTAAG
This sequence comes from uncultured Saprospiraceae bacterium, assembly GCA_964467425.1. Classification (GTDB taxonomy): domain Bacteria; phylum Bacteroidota; class Bacteroidia; order Chitinophagales; family Saprospiraceae; genus JAHDHW01. Next base: position 20 of record CAYXQH010000176.1, on the reverse strand, counting down.
ACCTTTATGCTCACTAATAA
>CAYXQH010000175.1:0-9864 GCA_964467425.1 uncultured Saprospiraceae bacterium | reverse complement strand
TTTGCAGATGGTAAAGGACGTTTAGTGACTGCAAATGATTTTGTATATAGTTTCAATCGAATAATAAGCGATGACATTGCCTCGCCGGGTAGTTGGATATTTAAAGGGAATGTAGCGGATGATGCTCCTTTTTCAGCACCGGATGATCAGACTTTTGTTTTGAAACTACAGAAACCATTCCGCCCGATTATGGGTATTCTTACGATGCAGTATTGTAGTGTAATTCCGGAAGAAGCTAGTTCTAAATATGGTAAGAACTTTAGAAGCAATCCAGTTGGTACAGGGCCGTTTAAGTTTAAAAACTGGTTAGAAAATCAATCTTTATTCCTTTCTAAAAATGAAAATTATTTTGAAAAAGATGGAGTAACACAGCTTCCTGGTTTGGATGGTGTAAAAGTGAGTTTTATCGGAGATCGGAAAACGGCTTATTTAGAACTGATGAATGAAAAGCTTGATTTTATGTCTGGCTTAGAATCTTCCTATGTTAATGAATTATTGACAGTAGACGGAGCATTACAAGAGGATAAAAAAGCGAGTTTGCAATTTTTGAAAAGCCCCTATCTCAATACAGAATATTTAGGTATAAACCTTAAAATGGGAGATGGTAAGCATGCTTTACGTTCAAAAAAAGTACGTCAGGCGCTGAATTATGGCTTTGATAGAAATAAGATGCTGGAGACCTTACGAAATAATGTAGGTAAAGCTGCAGATGCTGGCTTTGTTCCTCGAGGGCTCCCTTCCTTTGACAATTCTAAGGTTAAAGGCTATTCGTTTCAACCAGATAAAGCAAGAACTTTACTCAAAGAAGCGGGCTATCCAAATGGAAAAGGGCTTCCGGAAATTGAACTATATACCAATAAAGATTATCAGGATCTGTGTACGTTTATTGCTCGACAATGGGAGGATATTGGTGTTAAAGTAAAACTTGAAGTTATTGAATCGTCTACGCTTCGAGAAATGATGACCAAAGGTCAAGTGCATATGTTTAGAGGAAGTTGGATCGCTGATTATCCGGATGCGGAAAGCTTTTTTACTGTTTTTTATAGTAAAAACCCGGCACCTCCGAATTATACCCGATTTTCAAACGCTCAATTTGATCAACTTTACGAAGCTGCTCTTAAAGAAAATGACAATGAAAAACGCTACGATTTATATCATCAAATGGATCGCATTCTAATCGAAGAAGCACCGGTTATCTTTCTTTTTTACGATGAAACGGCTCTTTTTGCAAAAGCGAACATTAAGGGCTTGAGTAAAAATGCGATTAATCTTTTGAGCTTAAAGAAAGTGAAAAAGTAAAGTCGGGATTATTTTTTCATTTAATTTTTATGATTTAGCATAACTTTTGATCGAATATGGAGTAAAAAGATAGTGCTTACTTCCGTACTAAATATTCGATGCAAAATAATTGGCCTATTTATTTTAGGTCTGGTAAATAATTTATTTGCACATTCTTCTGATCCCTCTGATCGTCAAATCATTGATGACTTGCTTGAAAAAGCAATGATTTCTTCCAACCAGAATTTTAAAGAAGCTATAAAAATTTCATATCAACTAATCGATAAAGCAAAAGAGTTTGAACTTCCAGATTATAAAGCGGAAGGGGACTTGTTGATTTGTTCGATGTATAATTCAGGGATGAATTATGATTCTTTGGAATCGCATTGTAACAGTGCTTTAAATTATTTTAAAAATAATAAGCGATATGAAAGACTAGCATGGGCTTATAATCATGCGGGAGTCGTAGTAGATGTAAAAGGTGAGCGAGAAAAATCAAAAGAATATTTTGAAAAAGGCATAGCGATTTTCGATTCTTTAAAACATCAAAAAGGCTTGGCCTATTGCCTGAATGATCTAGGAGTTACTTATGGAATCGAAGGCTCAAGCAATGAAGCCTTAGAGTATTTTTATCAAAGTTTGAATATTTTTGAAGAGACGAATGATGAATTAGGAAAATTAAGAACGTTTACCTGTCTTGGTTTTTTTTACAGGCGACAAAAGAAATATAAAAAAGCGAAAGAATATTTTGAAAATGCAGTTGCCATCGCAGAAAAGAAAAATGAGAAATATTGGTATGCAATGGCAGTAAACGGGTTAGTGAAGTCATTGAGAACAGAAAAACAATTTGAAAAAGCGATGCATTTTAATGATCAGTTAATTGCGGTTTCGCAATCGCTTCATTCTGATTATTTACTCTTTTATGCTTATCAAAATGAATCATTACTTTTTCAGGATGTAAAGGATTTTGCTGGGACTAAAAAAGCAGCACTTAAGGTTTTGAATCTTCTGTTAAAACAAAAGCGAGGTCAAGGGAAAATCAAAATAATAAATACGCTGGCAAAGGCATGTATTAATCTGAACCAATTTGAAGAAGCAGAGGACTATCTAAATGAAGTAGAAAATGCTGAAATAGCTACTCAATATGAGTTATTAAAAAGTTACAAATTAAGAGTACAGTTTTACGAAAAACAAAATAATTTCAAAGATGCATTTGCTTACCAAAGGAAATATCTTGAATTAAAAAAAGTCCTGGATAAAAATAAAAGACAAATAGCAGTAGCCAACGTAGAAGCCAGTTATGAGTTAGGTAAAAAGCAGGCTAAAATCGATTTGCTGCATGAAGAGAATGAAACTAAAAGCAAAATCCTGCACCACCGGAATCAACTGTTATTTGTTGTTATTTTATTAGGAGGGATTCTGTTAGGTGTAGTTTATAGAAACTACTTTTTTAAAAAACGATTGAATAAGGTTTTGGAAAAGAAAATTGAACTGAGAACTGGTGATTTACTTTTAGCAAATAAGAAACTAGAAAAATCAAATGAAGAACTTAAGCGCTTTGCCTATATTGCTTCGCATGATTTAAAAGAACCACTGCGAAATATATCCGGGTTTTTACATCTAATCGAAAGACGAAAAGAAAACCTAACCGAAGAAACGGCAACAGAGTATCTGACTCTTGCGAAATCTAATGCCATTCAAATGCATGAATTAATCGAGGATGTTCTTAATTATTCTCAGCTCAATGATTCGAAAGAGGAAACCCAAAAAACGAATTTGAATTTTATCATTGATCAAATAGTTTCTACTAAAAAAGAAGAGTTAGATCAACAAAAGGCAAAAGTTATTTATAATCAATTGCCAAGTCTCAATGTTCTTACTTCAGATATGACTCGCCTTTTTCAAAACCTTATCGAAAATGGTTTGAAATATAATACTTCTTCAGCTCCAACGATTGAAATTGAATCAGTAGAAAATCAAAATGAATTTTGCCTATTTATAAAAGATAATGGAATAGGAATCGAAAAAGACTATTATAGTAAAATATTCGAAATGTTTAGTCGATTACATACTCGAAATGTCTACAAGGGTTCAGGTATAGGCTTAGCAAGCTGTAAAAAAATTGTCGAAAAATACGGCGGCGAAATTCATGTCCAATCCAAGATCAATAAAGGAACCACCTTTATTGTTACTTTCCCACGAAAACTTGAAGCTCTTTAAGCTCAACTATCTTTAAATCCTCATAAGTCAATATGGATTTTCAATCGCTTAGGCTTTAGAAAATTGACTTTAATCAATAGGACTTATTTTAGTTTTCCTACCTTTGGGACAAACTTCTTTCCACCTCAACTGTTTACTAATTTATGCAAGAAGTCATTTTCAAGGATTTAGGTCCGATTGATTATAAAGAAGCCTGGGAGTATCAGCAAAAATTACTCGATGAGTTGGTCGCCATTAAGCGTTCCAATAGAGAATTGGAGGAATCCTTAAAAAATAAGCAAACACATTATTTATTGTTTTGTGAGCATAAGCCAGTCTATACACTGGGCAAAAGTGGATCTCTGGATCATTTATTATTGTCTGAACAAAATCTCTCTGATAAAAAAATTGATTTCTATAAAATTAATAGGGGTGGAGATATCACTTTTCATGGTAAAGGCCAAGTCGTTGGTTATCCGATTTTTGATCTGGATTGTTTTTTTACTGACGTGCATAAATATGTTCGATATTTAGAAGAAATAGTGATTCGAACATTGAATGATTATGGACTTAAGGGGATTAGAAAAGAAGGATTTACCGGTGTTTGGTTAGAGAAATCAGCCACACAGCCCTATCGAAAAATATGTGCAATAGGAGTTCATCTTAGCCGATGGGTGACCATGCATGGTTTTGCTTTTAATGTCAATACCGATTTAAACTATTTTAATTATATTGTGCCCTGCGGTATTAATGATGCTGATAAAACGGTCACCTCAATGCAAAATGAATTAGGACAAACACTTGATATGGAGGAGGTAAAAACAAGGCTAAGACAACATTTTAAAGACCTATTTGGTTTTATTTTTGTTGATAATGAAAACTATAAAAATAATTCTTAATCTTCAGGCGCCAGTCTGATGCATTTTGATTTGTATTATGAAAAAGGATATTCCACAACATAAAGTACAAGATTTAGCTATCGCCGTAGTTCCACGAGAAGTGGATGACGAATTATGGGATGTCTACATTATGAATCTAAAAGAAGAACCAATTAAAAACGTACTCGTCAATTCTAAAGGCTATGGCGAACTGGAAGGAAAAGAAATAAGCACGACTATTCTTCGACACTTCTTCGAACAAATTGGCCCTTTACAAATACATAAAATTGAACCCATCCAGACCAAGCTTTTTGACATTACCAATGAATATTGGGTTAGCTTTCAATATGGTGGCTATATGTATGATAAAAAATATGTTTTTGTCAAAGGGAGTATCTCAAAAATTAACTTCACACCGATTCCTTTTATTAATCAAAAGGGAGTCATGATCCGCTAATATAAATTAAGCCGGCCGTCAGTCAGTCAATAAGTTATCAGTAGCTTATCCACCTTTTTATTCCAAGAAATATTCACTTAGGGAAAAATTAACAACTATCTGGGAAAAACAGGTAAGAGAAGTACTCTTGTATAGGCTTATCTTTGTGGTAATAGTTTTAGAAAATATTCAAGTGTAATTTTTCTAAACTTTAGTTTTCTTATTTCTTATTAATTAATCAAAATTCAATTAACATGACGAATCAAGAAGTTAAATATGGAATTGAAGGATATCAGGCTCCCGAGCTGTTTAAGGATATTGAATGGGTTGATGTAGAAGGAAAAGAAAGAGAAGCAATTCAACTCTCTGATTATAAAGGAAAATTCAAAGTCTTATATGGTTTTCAATCATGGTGTCCAGGATGCCATAGCCGTGGACTACCAGCTCTTCAAAAAATGGTTGATGCATTAAAGGACAATGATAAAGTCGAATTCTTTGCTTTGCAAACTGTATTCGAAGGAGCTAGTTCGAACACCAAGGAGAAGATGCTGGAAACCCAGCAAAAATATAATCTAAAAATTCCTTTTGGACATGATATCGGAAATGCGGAAACTGGAAACCGTTCCAGTACAATGTATAATTATCGAACAGGAGGAACACCCTGGTTTATTTTTATTGATCAAAATGATACCGTGATCTTCAATGATTTTCATCTAAATGTAGATAAGGCCATTGAGTTTTTACAAACGATCAATTAGTTTTCAATGAACAATCGAGTTAATATAAAGATTTATGGCGCCGCAAGGTGCCATAAATCACAGTTCTACCTTCAATATTTTAAAGACAGTCCATTTGATATTGTTTTCTTAGATGTTGAAAAAAATAGCAAGCACGAAGAAGAACTTAGAACTCTATATGAAAATAGAAAGCTTAACTTTCCAACGCTTGTTATAAATGGGAAAAAACTTAGAAACCCCAGGACTTACGAAATTGAAAAAGTCCTGAAAAAATCAAAAACAATGACCATTACAAACAATATTAAAATTAAACATAATCCTTCTCGAAAACGCTTTGTATTGCAAACGGAAAGAGGGAAAGCTTTTATTTCTTATTTGGTCCAAGATGGTGTATACTACCTGAATCATTCAGAAGTGCCATCAAGTTTGCGAGGGCAGGGGATAGGGAAAGAATTGGTTGAGCAAACTTTTGATTATATTGTAGAAAATAAAATTAAAGCGGTGGCAGTTTGCTCTTACATCAAAGCGGTAAGAGATCGCAATCCAAAATGGAAAGATAAAATAGGATAAATAATGAAACTCAATATAAAAGACACTTTTAATAAAGAATTACCAGCAGATCCAAATAAGAATAATACTCGGAGACAAGTTTTCGAAGCGTGTTTTTCTACAGTGACGCCAAGGGTTCCTTCTGAACCCAAAGTGATCCATGTGTCTAAGGAGATGGCAGAAAACTTAGGTATAAGTGAAGAAGATTTAAAATCTGAAAAATTTAAAAACGTATTTTCTGGTGCAGAAGTGATGAAAGACACAGAACCTTTTTCGATGTGTTATGGTGGTCATCAATTTGGAAATTGGGCAGGGCAGTTAGGAGATGGACGAGCCATCAATTTGGCAGAAGTTGTTCATCAGGATAAGCGATGGGCGCTACAGTTGAAAGGAGCAGGGGAGACACCTTATTCCAGAACCGCAGATGGCTTAGCAGTTTTACGATCTTCCATTCGGGAGCATTTGTGCAGTGAAGCGATGTTTCACTTAGGCGTACCAACGACACGCTCCCTTTCCTTGAGCTTGTCTGGTGATCAGGTCATGAGAGATATGTTGTACGATGGAAATGCTGCTTATGAAAAAGGCGCTATCGTTTGTCGAGTCGCACCTTCTTTTATCCGGTTTGGAAATTTTCAAATATTTGCCAGCCGAAAAGATGTGGTTAATTTAAAAAAGTTGACAGACTACACGATCAAGCATTTCTTTCCAGAAATTAAAGGGGATGGCAAAAAGGCTTACCTTCAGTTTTTTGAAGCGGTATTGAATAGAACGCTAGCAATGGTGATCGAATGGCAAAGAGTAGGTTTCGTTCATGGTGTGATGAATACAGACAATATGTCGATTCTAGGATTGACCATTGACTATGGCCCTTATGGTTGGTTGGAAGGATACGATAGAGATTGGACGCCGAATACAACGGATCGGCAACATGCAAGATACCGATTTGGAAATCAACCAGGCATTGCACATTGGAATTTGTATCAATTAGCCAACGCTTTGTTTTTATTGATTGAAGAGCCAAAACCATTGGAAGAAGCCTTGAATAAATACAGCCTGGCTTTCTCTCTTGCTAAGAAAGAAATGATGCGATCGAAACTAGGACTCAAAAATAAAGCTGATGAAGATGCTTTCTTGGTTCAGGCTTTGGAAGAGACACTAGCCTTGACCGAAACGGATATGACTATTTTCTTTCGATTGCTTGCCAATGTTGAAAAAACAACAGCGCCAGAGGTAATGCTGGACATCGTAAAAGATGCCTTCTATCAAGCTGATGAATTAAAAGAAATCGTTTTAGATACCTGGTTGCAGTGGTTTGGCAAATATAGCGAGCGATTGCTAAAAGAAGAGCGATTCGATAAAGATCGAAAGGCGGCAATGAATCTTGTGAATCCAAAATATGTTTTACGAAATTACATGGCACAAGTGGCTATTGATGCTGCAGACAAAGGAGATTATAGCATTATCGAGGAGCTTTATCAATTGCTAAAACAACCATACGCTGAACAAAAAGAACAAGAAAAATGGTTTGTAAAAAGACCAGAGTGGGCAAGACATAAAGTAGGCTGTTCCATGCTCTCTTGTAGTTCTTAGATGGATAAGTTAATAAGCTATCAATAGTACCTTTGTTAACTTGCTTACTTGATTTTATTTTCTAACATTTTAAAACTTAAAATTATGGGCTTAATCGAAAAATTATTTGGAGGTAAAAAACCTAAGATTGAACTTTCTGAAAAGGAAGTAATTGAAGCTGGAGCATGCCCAAATTGTTGGGGAAAGCAAGAGTACGAAGGCCAGTATATTGAATACTTACAAGATCAGACCAAGTCGAATATCAATAATGATAAATCAAATCAGAAGGCTTTTGTTACACAGTTTGTAGAAACGCATTTGACAGGAATTCGATTAAAAAAGGATGGAGACAAATTGGTTTGTCCTACCTGTACTTTCAAAACTAAACACGTTTCATCGAAAGCAAGTTAATGTTGCTTGCTATAATAAAGCTGCTTTAAAATGGAGGGTGTAGTAAAATTATCATTCTATTTTAGAGCAGTTTTAAAACTAATCCCATCTAACAGAGGTGTTTTTATTTTAATATGTATCTTGCGTTTTTATCAACCTTTTTAAAAACCAAGAATTATGAAAAAAACAATCTACCCCTTTTCTAAATTTAGCTATTCCTTACTTTCTTTTTGTTTTCTAATATTTTTCACGCTTTATAGTCAATCAGCAAAAGCCTGTGTTGATCCAGACACTATTGCGACCTTAACTATCAATTATAGCGCTGATCTATCAGAAGTTGAAATCAGAATAGGAAACCTAAAATTAGAAACAGAAGCCCCAAACACGTTTTGCTCCTGCGGACTTTCCTCTGAAACGGAAGTCTTTACCTATGTAACTTACATTGCAATGGTCTACCAGGGAACCAATGATGTCTACCCTAACTTTATTCCTTTTGAGCAAACCTCTCCGGCTGATGCAGCCTGGGATGGTAGCCAACCGGCGCTTCCAGATTGGAATGGCTATGTTGCTGAAGTGATCAATGGATTGGTAGCCGATGATGCTGTAGAAATGATCATCAGAGCAGAGGCTCCTCCAGGAGTCTTAGTTGAACTGCAAAGTAGTCCGAATAATGATACAAGTGCGTTATATTGGCAGACATGGCTGGGTACAGATGCTTTTGATCCTGGTACGATGGATTTAGTGGAAGACCATCAAGCAATTCGAACCTTCGCGTTTATGGATGACATTACAGTCAATGTACAACCTCAAAGTTATTTTGATGATTTGGATGCTGTGATCACCAATACTTATGAAGTAGGGAATGCACCTGTTTTTGCTGGAAAGCTGATGCCAAACCCGGTCCATGATTATTTGAAGGTATCTTTTGAATTACCAGAAGTTACTGAACTAGGTTTGGTGATCTATGATATTTCCGGGAAGGTGATTCATCGGATACCTGCCAGGCGATTTCCTTCTGGGAATCAAATATTAGCTATTCCATTGGAAGGAATACTTATAGAACCTGGGATGTACATAGCAAGTTTGCAAGGACTATCAGGGCAAAGTAATTTTAAATTTGTGAAATTATAGTTCTTTTCTTTTTATAAAGAAAAAATTAACCCGACCTGCGGAGGTTCTATCTATGAATAGATCTGCAAGGTCGGGTTTTTGTTTTACTCCAAGGGAGATAATTTCAACCAAGTCAAGTTGGTTTTTTGGAGTAATTATAAAAGGGAGAATATATTTTTAGTTTGGAATAATTAATTTTTCTTGCTGCACTTTTATATTATCTAGGTAAATTTCGGCGATATAAATACCCGAGGATAAGTTCCATTCATCAACTCGTATTTCATTATTATCATCCAAAGAAACGGTGTGCTTTAATTGCCCTGCAGTATCGTAGATGTACAACGTTCCTTTATTGAAAGATTGATCAATCTGTATAGAAAATCGATTGTCCATAATTGGGTTTGGAAAAATATGAACACTATTGTTTTGATCGAATTGGACATTTAGGATCTCAGAGTATTCCGTTTTACCATTAAAATCTTCTTGCATTAATCGGTAGTAATTATTTCCTGCAAATGGATTAGGGTCTAAGAAAGAATAATAATTGATTATTGTAGAATTTCCATTCCCGTTTACGAAAGCTACTTTCTCCCAGTTATCTATTCCGTTATTACTTTTTAGAATTTCAAACCCACGATTGTTTTCTTCAGAAGCCGTTTCCCATTCCAGCAAAACGGTAGTATTCTTTTTAACTGCAGAAAAAGAGATTAGCTCCACT
>CAYXQH010000174.1:0-9916 GCA_964467425.1 uncultured Saprospiraceae bacterium | reverse complement strand
CTCTCATTAACAGTTTTATAAAATAATTTAAATGAAAAATATTGTATTGTTAGTTTTGTGTCTGATGGTTGCAAGTGCGGTCCCTGCTCAATTGAATATGACCTATAAATCTCACGTTGAGTATGATGAAGATCTGAATGACATATGGGGTTACGCTGCTCCAGATGGCAGAGAATATGCTATAGTTGGATTAAGAGAAGGTGTTTCGATTATTGATGTGACAGATACAGAAAACCCTGTTATTAAGGGTAATGCACCAGGTCCTTCGTCCACGTGGAGAGATATAAAAACTTTTGGGACCTATGCTTATATTACTAATGAAAATTCAGATGGTTTATTGGTCATCGATCTTAGTAATCTACCCAGTGATTTAACGGAAGATGATTATTTCTATTGGGCACCAAGCCTCCCAGGACTAGGTACGCTATCTTCTTGTCATAATATTTATATTGACGAAGTTGGTTATGCATATCTGGTTGGTTGTAATCTTAATTCTGGCGGGATGCTTTACATCGACGTTTTCACTACCCCTGGAAGCCCGGAGTATGTGGCAGCTGGGCCAAGCGTTTATTCGCATGATATATATGTACGAGATAATTTGGCCTATAACTCCGAAATAAATGATGGCGTTTTTTCGGTTTATGATGTGTCTGACAAGTTTAACACCATTGATCTTGGTGATCAAAGTACGCCTTTTGACTTTACACATAATGCCTGGTTAAGTGATGATAGTAATATAATTTTCACAACAGATGAAAGACAAAATGCCCCTGTAGCTGCTTACGATATTTCTGACCTTAATAATATTCAAGAGCTCGATCAGTTCGTCCCACTTCAAACGTTGGGGGAAGGTGTGATTCCTCACAATGTCCATGTTTGGAATGACTGGTTGATCATTTCTTATTATACAGATGGCTGTATTATTGTGGATGGATCTAATCCAGACAACATGATTGAAGTTGGAAATTTCGATACCTTTATTCCTGCTGGCACTGGATTCTCGGGAGCATGGGGTGCTTATCCTTTTTTACCTTCAGGAACTGTACTGGTTTCTGATATCGAAAATGGCTGTTATATTTTAGAACCTAATTATGTAAGGGCCTGCTGGCTGGAAGGTAATGTAACTGATCTTGCAACCAATGCAGATATTCAAGGCGTAACGGTAGAAATTGAAACGGCAGAATTGAACCAAGGTTCTACCGGTTTTGATGGAAACTACAAAACAGGTCTTGCTATCTCAGGAAACTATAATGTTACCTTTTCTCATCCGCTTTACCTACCCTTAACGACAACAGCAACTTTAGAAAATGGTGTTTTGACAACTTTGGATGTTCAACTAGGCGCACTACCTACTCAAGTGGTTAACGGACAGGTGTTAGATATTAACACAGGTAATCCAATTCCAAATGCAGAAGTTTTTATCCAAAGTGATATCGTAAACTATAATGAGACTGCAGATGCAAATGGAAATTTTTCAGCCACTTCTGTCATTGAAGGAAATTATACTATTTATGCTGGAAGCTGGGGATATATAAACGACAGTATTACTTCTACGGTAATGGGAGCTCCTGCAAATTTCGTGATTGAATTGGATAAAGGATATGCAGATGATTTCATTGTAGATTTGGATTGGGACATTCAAAACATTGGTAATGCACTAACGGGAGCCTGGGAAAGAGGGGAACCGATTGGTACTTTTAATAATAATGGAACAACCTTTAATCCGGAGTTTGATGTTACAGGTGATGTTGGAAATTTTTGTTACGTAACTGGAAATGATGGCGGTTCCTGGTTTGCTGATGATGTTGATAATGGTTTGACACGCTTAACTTCTCCAGCTATGGATTTAAGTAATTATAATGAGCCAGTAATGAGATGTTCTTATTGGTTTGTCAATGCTGGTGGAGGAGGAAATGCTGATGATTTTTTAGTCATCTCCGTTAACAATGGAACGGAAAGTATCGTTTTAGATACGATCTCGGATTCAGATAATGGATGGAATTCTTTTGAGGTTTCGCTCAATGATTTTTTAATATCTTCCAATAACACCACTATTGTATTCGAAACTTCCGATCAAGTAGTTTCTAATTTCGGACATGTTCTTGAAGTCGGAATTGATGCCTTTGAAGTTTTTGATGCGAGCCCTACAGCTACTTTCGAAATCGACCAAAACAAAGTAGAATTAAATGCTTTTCCAAATCCGTTTGATCAGGAATTGACCGTTCAATACGAATTTGAAAGTCGACCACAGGAAGCAAGTATTCACATATTTAATTTACTTGGGCAAGAAATAGAAAGCATTATTGTAAATGATACTCGTGGAAATATTCGTGTTCAATCGATCCAACAAAGTGGTATTTATTTTATACAATTAAAAGTCGATGGCGAGAATACGGAAGCAATCAAAGTGGTGAAAAATTAAAGTGGAGGGCTAAGGTTAAGAATCAAGAAGAAATTGTTTTGACCTTAACCTTAGCCCATCAACTTATTAAACCCAAATTCTGCTATGAAAAATATTCTATCTTTTTTCCTTCCTTTATTACTAGCACATTCTTTAGCGGCTCAGTTAAATCTGACGTACAAATCTCATGTCGAGTACCCTGAAAGGCTCAATGACATTTGGGGCTATGTTGGGTCTGGAGAAAGAGAGTATGCTTTAGTTGGACTAAGAGAAGGCGTTTCGATTATTGACGTAACAGATACTGAAAACCCGGTGATCAAAGGTTATGCTTCTGGGCCTGAGTCTACCTGGAGAGATATCAAAACCTGGGGAGATTATGCTTATGTCACTAATGAAGATAGTTTAGGCTTATTAGTTATTAATCTTGCCAACCTTCCAAACGATTTAACGGATGATGATTTTTGGTACTGGAATCCTGATATACCAGGTTTGGGTACTTTACAGTCCTGCCATAATATTTATATTGACGAATTTGGTTTTGCTTATTTAGTCGGTTGTAATATTAACTCCGGAGGGATGCTGTATGTGGATGTTTTTTCCAATCCTGGAAGCCCGGATTTTATTGCAGCTGGTCCAAGTGTTTATTCTCATGACGTATATGTACGAGATAATTTGGCGTATAGCTCAGAAATAAATGATGGTATTTTTACTATATACGATGTAACTGATAAAAACAGCACCCTTAATCTTGGCGATCAAAGTACGCCTTTTAACTTTACTCATAATGCCTGGCTAAGTGATGATAGCAATTTTATATTTACGACAGACGAACGGGCTGGAGCACCTGTTGCAGCTTATGACATTTCTGATTTCAATAATATTGAGGAAATCGATCGCTTCGTACCTTTAGAAACCTTGGGAGATGGAGTCACGCCTCATAATGTTCATGTTTGGAATGACTGGTTGGTTATCTCTTATTATACCGATGGTTGTATTATTGTTGACGCTTCAAATCCTTCTAATCTAATAGAAGTTGGAAACTTTGACACCTTCCTTCCGGGTAGTACAGGTTTTTCGGGAGCATGGGGTGCCTATCCGTTTTTACCATCCGGCACCGTGCTTGTTTCTGATATTAATAATGGCTGTTTTATTCTTGAGCCTAATTATGTAAGAGCTTGCTGGTTAGAAGGCAATGTAAAAAGTGCAGCCAATGGGGCAAAAATTCAAGGCGTCCAAATTGAGATTAATACGAATGAATTTAACCAAGGTATCACAGACTTTAATGGTGATTATAAAACGGGCCTTGCTATCGCTGGTAATTACGAAGTTGTTTTTTCGCATCCCGAATATTTTCCGCTTACCGCAAATGCAATGCTAGAAAATGGAGCATTAACGATCCTGGATGTTGAGCTGGAAGCTAAACCGACTCAAGCACTTATCGGAAAGGTTGTTGAAACAGGTTCTCAAAATCCTATTCCAAATGCAAAAATATTTATCAGTGGAATCGCTATAGATTATTTTGAAACAACTGACGCAGATGGAAATTTTTCTATTCCTGCTGTTGTGGAAGATGATTATACGGTGTATGTAGGTTCCTGGGGTTTTGTCAATGATAGTTTAAACATCAACATTCTTGACGAAGAAAAAAGTTTTACAATAGGATTAGATCGAGGTTATGCCGATGATTTCATCCTTGATTTAGATTGGCAAATTGACGGCTCTGCTTTTAAAGGCGGCTGGGAACGTGGCGAACCTATTGGTACATTTTCACCGGACAGTTTATTTGCTAATCCAGCATTTGATATAAAAGGAGATGTAGGAAACCAATGTTATATTACGGGTAACGGAGGAGGTAGCTATACGAATGACGATGTTGACAATGGTACTACTCGTATAATTTCTCCAGTCATGGATTTAAGTAATTATAAAGACCCTACCCTGCAATTTTCATCTTGGTTTTTTAATGAAGGATTTGCAGCTATTGATGATACCTTAAATGTTTATGTAGACAATGGTACGGAGGCAGTCATTGTACAACAAATCTACAATTCGCAAAGTGAATGGCGAACTAGTGAAATTCAACTCAATGATTTCATTTTATCAACGAATACTACCAGGGTTTCTTTTCAGACTTCTGATCAGGTAAATAATAATCAACCGCATGCAGTCGAAGCGGGGATTGATGGATTTAAGGTTTTCGATGCTAATCCAATTGTTATTCCAGAGCCCTGGTTAATGATTGCTTACCCCAACCCTTTCGATGATACCTTTTCAATCAAGTACGAATTAGAGAGCCTTACAGATAATTCTTCTATTTATATTTATAATGTGTTGGGTCAGTTGATTGATCGTATTCTTCTGGATAATATTACGGGTACAGTATTGATCAATTCGATTCAATCCAGTGGAGTTTATTTTTTACATTTAGAAGGCGATGGGCAAAATACACAAGTAATTAAAATGATAAAAAATTAGATTTTAGGGTCTACAATTAATACATCAAAAAAGCCTGCCTCAATAATTTGAAGCAGGCTTTTTAATTTTTTATATGAATAAACTTCTTAAGAAGCTAATTTTTCAAAATCGTTATCGACAAATTTTTTGCCTTCCCATTGACCGAGCCATTCACATTCTTTACCTTGTTTTAGGTAATTAGAAAAAGTATATACTGCTTCTTCCTGATTACTTCGATAAATAGTAATGTTAGAGTTATATCCCGTTTTGATATTAAAATAATAACATCCTGTCATCATTTTAAATCCTTTCTTTTTCATTCTTTTCATATTCTTAATAGTTCATTTTAAGAGAATGTCTATTCACAAAACAAAGTTGAGTAAATTGTTTTACCAAAAGTGTTTGTTAAGTTGCATCAATCGTGTGTGGAGAGCTTACGAATTTTGAATAGACAAGTCTTGCGTAAAAAATTTGAATTAAACATTCAATTATATCAATATAACGGCGAATATAGCAAAATAGTTTTAAATCGCTTAAAATTATTCTATTATTCTAATTAAGTGGGAAAAAAGGCACCGTAAAACAACAATACGCAGCTTTTTATCCATTTTTTAATCAGAAAAACCACATCAAGTGGGAAATTCAATTAAATTATTTTTAGTTTGGATTTGCATTTCCACTCGGATCTCCGATTTTTATCCCAATAAAGTCGATCGTTATATCCATAGTCGTGCTTTGATTTCCGGGGGTAAATCGCCAGGAGGGCGATTCCGGAAATTCATCATCTATATCTAATAGTAATCTCCGAATTCGAACAATGTCAAAAGAAGAAACCGAATTATTATTGTTGACGTCAGCAGCTACTTCTTCTAGAGGATCATCAAAAGTATCAATCAACAGAATATGTCGAGTAATCAGTACTATATCAAAAGTAGAAACTCCATTTCCATCATCGCCATCTTTGATTGGCATAATAGTATAGTTCGGTCCAGCGGGTACCTCTTGAGAATAGTTTCCATCTACATCGGTGTAAGTGGTAAATATTTGTGTACCATCGCTGATCTCTATTTCAATATCATTCATATTCTGTCCCGTCCGTGCCTGAACATTTCCGCTAATCGTAATCACGTTATTTACAGCGGGCTCCAGTGCACCCAAAACGACAGCACCAGTATTGCCCGGATCAAGCCATTCTCTCAATCGTTGAGCGACAGTAGGACCTTCATTCCAACTCAGTGAAAAACGGCCAAAGAATCCTTGAAAAGTTGTACAACTTGAATTACCACCATGCAATTGACCAACGATATAACCGTCCTGATCAATCATACTACTTCCTGATGAGCCATCTTCAAATGTTCCTAAATCAAAATACACTTCGAAGTGGTGGTTAAAAGGCGTTGTCACTCCATTACTCCAATTGATATCATTTGGATGAATAACTGCTTCCTGATAATCTTGTGATATTTTTTTAATGTCTCCTCTTGGATGGTGAATAATTGTCGTCGTATCTGGCAGGTCTATTAAAGAACGATTCCAACCATTAAAGCGGATGTTATAGCTACTTGGAACATTTTCTAATAACTCTAATAATAAGACATCTGTATCAGACCAACCTGCACGATAATCACAGCCCATCATTGAATCATAGTCTGGCTCTGAAAGAGGATTCGGGCAAGCTGCGGTTTCATAGTTAAAGTCAAAACGCCAAACATCCAACTGAGGAGTAAATCCATCATAACAATGAAAAGCACTCAGAACATAAGGCGTTTCATCTTCGTCAGTATTATTGATCATCGAACCACTACACCAACCCATGCCTTCATCAAACACTCGAAGAATTCGAACGACGCCCCGTTTATGGTCCTGATAAGGATCGCCTTCCGGGCAGTTGATATTTGTATGACAAACTGCTGCATCTCCGAAACCAGAATTTACTTTATAAACATTTGTAGGTAATTCAATTTCAAAGTCATTGGTATAGGCATAATAAATTCTTGAGATATCAATAATGCCTTGCCCTCGAGATAGTGCTGGCTCATAATATTCTAAAATGGCGGTCTCCCCTTCTATCATACCTGTCATAAATTTTCCGCTCTCTTTATTATTGCGTGAGGTATATGCTCCTTTTATTTCCGAACCATTTTCATTGTACATAAAAAATCTGGCTCCATTCGGTAAGTAAAAATCTTCATAGTAAACAAATATCCCCAGCGCATCTTTGGAGTAAAGTTGCAATCGCCAAACCCGGTCACCATTCGGCAACATCGTCCAGGTTCCATTTCCTTCTAATGAATAACTGACATCAATTGGTGCTGCAAATCGGGAGCTTCCTTTTTCTTTATCCTCCTGCAAATATTTCGTTCGATCGAATGCAGGGATAATGACCTCTTCCATATCTTGACTATAAAAAAAATCCTGATACTTGTCCTGTAAAGACACAGGTGTACCTCCGACATTGATTTGCGCGAATATATTGATTGGAGAGAAAAATAGAATAAATAAGAGACAAGCGGTAGACTTGGTCAAAATGCTCATGGTTTAAAATTGTATGTTCGTTGAAACCGAGGGAACTACCGTTATATATACTTTGCTTCTATAAAATTACGGTTTTTTGGGTTCAAAGTAAAGGTGATTAATTAATAGTTCAGCTATTTTTGGCACCTTGTCTCCCAGATTAAGCACAGCGCCTCACAGAGCTATCATTATCAATGCTTTATACAATAAAATTTTAACAAATCTATTTATATTGGATTTTAAAAAAGGATGGCAAATAGTATCCATAAAACACCATTACAAAACAATATTTTTATTTATTACTCTCCAACGCCGTACTTTTCTTTTTCTTTTTCCGATAGTTGAGGCAGGTCAAATGAATCGAGGTAATCACTAATTAGTTTCGGATCAAACGGCCAAATCTTAATAGACTTATCACCATAGTTTGTAATAACGAATCGACCATCTTTTGAAAACACCGCTTGTTTTACATCAGAATCATATCCTTCCAGGGTAACGATTAGATCACCTTCTACTGACCAAATTTTAGCCGTCCGATCCTCAGAAGCGGTAATGATATATTTTCCGTCCGGAGAATAATTCGCATTATTCACCTCAAAAGAATGTCCTTGTAAAACTTTAACAAGCTCTCCGTTGATCGTCCAAATCTTTACTAGATAATCCTGACCGCTAGTGATAATATGTTTTCCATCATTCGAAAAACTCAAGCCATTTAGGTTACCCTTTTTGTTCGGTCTCCAAGTCTTTTTTACTTTTGCTTTTTCTAATCCTTCGGATAGATCCCACAAAGTGACCTCCCCATACTCCGTCAATGCAGCAATGTGTTTATTATCTGGTGACCATTTTAGTACTTTGAGCTTATCATTATACCCACTTAAAAAATAGGTTTTCCCTTTTTCCATATCCCAGGTTTGGAGACTTAGAAAAGTATCCCCCGATTTAAAAAAAACAGCTTTTTCATCCGAACTAAATGCAGCAAGATCGGCCCCATCTATACCAGAGATACCATTTTTAAATTGTAGATTATCATTTTCAAAATCCAAATCCCAAACTTCAATTGAATTTCCATCATCACCATTTGCAAATAAATACTTTCCATCATCTGAAACGGTCAGAATATTTTTGAAAGGATACTTTAAATTCCTTTTCAACTGTCCTTTTTCATTCCAAATAAAAAGCTCATTCTCTTTACAAGTGAATACGGCAAGCGAATCTTCTATCATTCCTGCATATAAAAGAATTCCATCTTCTAATCGATTTGGTTCTCTTACTGCGGCAATTTGAGTATTCCAAACTTTAAACGTATTATCCATTGCACCTGTGATAATATGAATACTGTCGGAGGAAAAATTGATTTGATTAATTAATGACGTATGTCCTCCCAAAACACCAAAATCAGAATTCTGATAGTTTCGACCTTCCCAGACACGAGCCTTGACATCATTGATATTAGCAGCTAAGAGATAAGTGCCCGGAGCGTATTTCATGTTACGCACCTCTTTATAAAAATTTTCTTGTGTCTTCCTTGATTTCATATCTAATAATTGCATTCCGAAAGCAGCATAGTCTTCGTCGTATGAAAAATTACCAATATCAAATTGATTATTAAGACTACCCAAATAAGCAATAGACTCTCCTTTCATACTTAAAACTCTAGCTTTTCTTCCTCCAGCGATCATCACATATTTATTATTTGGGGAAAGCCGGACTTTCATATCCCAAATCGATCGTTCTTTATGTGTAAATAGTGTATCATAACTGGTAGGCTCTAATTTGACTACTTTTAATTCCGATCCGTAAGCTAAACCTAGATGAGCATCGTTTGAAAAAGATAGATACTTAGCTATTTCCCTTTCTTTTTCGAGTGCATACAATAATTCTCCTTTGGCATTTAAAACATGAACATGCCCTCTATTAAAAGAAGCCACAATAAAAGATCCATCTTTGGAGATGGCTAAAGCCTGTACTTCTCTATCCGGACTATCATATTCGAAAATAGGTTGAGCGCTAAGCTGATTATTTTTTAAATGATAAGCATATACTTTGTTTTTCATTTCTCCTTCAAGACTCCTCCCAGAAACAAGCAACATTCCTGTTTGTTCACAATAAGCCTGTTCGGTATACCAATATCGTCCAACTGGCAATCTTGCAAATCTTGTACCTTTAAAATCAAAAAGTAAAAGGCTATCACTACGGCCATTATGTACAAATATAGTCTGTCCATTATCGATGATATCAACCGATTGAATTTCATCATCTACGCTATTGAAAACGTTTACATCTCTGGTATAAAAATATCGCTGGCGATTACTTTCCAATTGGTAGAAACTCTCATAAAATGCTGATCGGGAATCGGGTGAATCATCCATTTCCAAAGCATACTTAGCAAATTGATAGGCTTTGGTGGCATTATCATTTTTTTGTAATTCTAAAATTGACCGAGCGGTCAGGGCTAAAGATTGTGCTTTGGTACGTTCTTTTTTTATAACATCAATGTAACCGTTCTGTGCTTTTTCAATCCATTGCTCGATTTCATTAGAAGAAGGA
>CAYXQH010000173.1:0-9954 GCA_964467425.1 uncultured Saprospiraceae bacterium | reverse complement strand
GCGGGTTCTTCCCAAATTCGATTATGGTCTAAAAACGTTCGAACGTTAAGGAGGTCGTTTAAATTAATATTATAATCATCCTGTAAAGTTTTAGCCAAAACATCAGGTCTGCCAATATCACCCCAAAGTACTTTTGCCCAGATATCTGCTTTTATAAGATTAGAACGGGTTACTTTCAATGCCGCTTCATTATAATCAACACCAACCAGAAAAAGTGGATAATCTTCGAGCATTTCTCCACGCTTAGTCTTTCGCTCAATGACTTCAAAAAGATGTTGTAAAAAAGCACCATTTCCACAACCCATATCTAGAATTCCACGAGGTTGTTCATCAATCGGCCGATTAAAAATGTCAATAATAATTTGATCGACAATTTTAAAATAAGTAGAATGGGCACCACCTGAACCCCAGACATTCATCTCGCGATCTACATGCTTTTCCGCTTCGCCAACTTTGGTATCTCGTAAAGTATTTGGATCCCCAAAGATCAGATCATTCAACTTTCGAAACATAGGTAAATAAGAGACCGTCACACCATAAGCGCTTGCTCGGCGTGCAAAAAACAAACCTTTATCTGTAAATCGATAGGTCTCATTTTTCAAGCTAAACCATCCCAGATGACAGAAGAAATCCAGTATCTTTTTAAAGCTATCCGGGTCTTTATGAAACTCGTCTGCCCGAAAGGAAGCTTCCATAAAATATTTGTGGAACATACCGGTCATACCTAACATGACAATGGTTGGACCAACGATAAGACCCTCAATATGTCTTAAAACTTGTTCTTGAATTCCACGAATGGATGCATCATCAGAATACTGTATATCATAAGATTTTTTATACTTTTCAAAAATCTTTTCCAGTTTTCTAAAGGGCTCAATTTCAAATTTCCGTGGATGATACTTTTCAGATAATTTATTGAGTTCGACAACATCTTTATATAGAGAAACTAATTCAAAGGCTGTTTTTGAACTTGAAGTAATACTATAGCTTATCGTATCTTCTTCATTGTCTAAGTGTTGGTTGAGCCATCCTTGAGCACTCATTACGTGAAGGGCTACATTTAAATATCCTTCATTTGCACCAAAGTGCTCAGCTAAGTTTTTAATATTGACTTTCTCCTTTTCCAGTAAATAAGAAAGCACTCCTTTTTCGAACAAACAATAAGCTGTAGGAGCAGTAACAATACCGTCCAGGTGTCGAAAAATTTCACTCCGCAAATTTGTTTTTTCAGCCTTACTTAACATAAGATAAATTATGAGCTATTTGAAATAGTAGTGTTTAGGTGCCTTTGTTTACGATTTTTATTAGAAAAAGTTTTGAGTATCGTAGGCCTGTTGAGGTAAAAAATTAAGAAACTTAGATTACATTTTAAGGGCTGGGTTTAAGTGGTTTTTGCAAAACCAGAATAGCATTACTACAAAACAGCGGTTTGTTTAAACGTAACAACATCTTAGAAAAATTCTTTTCGATTGGCCATAAGTATTTTTTGGAACTCAGATATCCATGACCGAGATAACCTCGATGTTCTATTACTTTATAACCCAGGTCTTCAAAATGATCTGAAAATCCTTTGACAGGTCCTCTGCACCATTTATACATAGCCGGAAATTTTCCATGATATTCAGCATCTCGATTTTGCCCCCATTTTAAAATGACATTTGAAAGAACATCTGGTAATACTTTATTAAGCACTGCAGGAATACTATAAAGTGTAGCAAAAAAGTGTATGGCAAATCCTCCTGGCTTTAGATGCTGAAAAGCCTGCGAATGAAAGGCTTCCGGGTTTGGAATATGCTCTAAAACCATTTTAGAAAGGATCAAACCATAGTAATTATCCGAAGGGATAATCCCTGAAGAAAAATCACCAGTAAAATGAGTATAATTATTTTTCCCTTTTCGAAGTTCGGTGGCAGACTCATCATTGAGGTGATACTCAATATTAGAAGATGATACTAGCTCAGGATCAAGAGAAGGGTTAGGTCCTGCTCCAATTTCGAGTACCGCTTTAATTTTATTATTTAAGAGGGTGCCTCGAATGATATCAGGATAATCATTCCATGCATTTTTATCGGGGAAAAGTGGCAAGGGAATATTTTAAAATTTTTACATAGTATTACCTTCCAAAATCATCTTCTAATCGTACGATATCATCTTCATCAGAAAGATTCTCAGGATTAGTATGTTGCCAGATTTCAGCAATGATACCAAATTCTTTTAGACCAACTAATCGATGTCTTTCCCCTTTGGCAAGGACTACTTTTTCATTTTGCTCTAAGGTATAAACAGCTCCTTGCTCATCTGTTTCACTTCGAACGACTCCAGCTTCTCCAGCTACTAACTTCCATACTTCTGATCGACGATGATGATACTGCCAGGATAATCTTTTACCTGGAGCTACCACTAATATCTTTGGACTGACTCTCCCACCTTTCGTTAATTTTTCAGTGTTTTCTTCTGGATAGAAGGTTTTGATAAATTTATCAGATTGGTTTTCGTCGATGACAAAAAAACCTCCCCAGGGGCGTTCGAAGTCCGTACGTTCAAATTGAAAGCCTTTGGATTCTAATTCATTTTGGAGTTGAGTAAAAATTTCTTGTTTTTCCATTATTAGTTATAACGTGATTTTTGATATATGTTGCATAATCAAAAAGTTATAAAATATTTATTGTTAAACTAAAAATCCCGTTTAGGCAATGTAGGAAACCATTTATAAATTAGCTCGCTTTCAGGAAAAAGAATAACCCAAGCGGTTAATAGAATGATTTTTAAATCAGTAAAAAAAGATTGATTTTGTTGATACCATTGTTCTACTTTTCCTTTGAAAGGATAGATTTTATTTTCATAAAAATCCCAAGTATCTTTTCCTTGATCTTTGATTTGGCTAATTAATTCTTCTTCATCTCGAAAGATAATTGAGCCAATTCCAGTAAGTCCGGGTGGGACATTATAAATGACTTTTTTTACATCTTCCGGATAAGCATTAAAACTTTTTTGCATAACCGGACGAGGGCCAACCACACTCATATCTCCTTTAAGGATATTGATTAATTGAGGAAGTTCATTGATTTTTGACTTTCTTAAAAAACCACCCATAGGAGTAATTCGCGGATCTTTCTTGGTGGTGATTATTCCTCCTGACATGTTAGGAGAATTTTTAAGCATTGTTGCAAATTTCCAAATGTCGAAAAGTTTATTCTTATGCCCTACCCTTTCTTGAAAATACCAGATATATCCTTCACCCGTAAGCTTGAGACCAATAAGAATCGGAATCAATAAGGGCGATAATATTAATAAGGCAATAAAAGCCGAAAGGAAATCAAAAAATCGTTTAATCATCAAATACATACATCACATTTTTTCATCGAGGGTCTTTCCTGTTTCAATATGAGCAAAATCAGGAATAATATTTTTAAGCTGGGCAACGATGCTAGCTTTATCATAGTTACCAGAAGACATCATCTCTTGTAAACCAGTAAGCGTTTTTTCAATTTGCTCGAAAGAAGGTTTTACTGCATTTTTGATGACACCAAGACTATCAAAAGTATCTGTGTCGACGACATCTGTATCTGTGAAAAATTCTTCATAAAGTTTTTCTCCGGATGTATCGGTATCGAAAAAGTAAACGGGGAAAGGGTCGTTTTCTTTTCGATTAGCGGCTAATTCACGAGCTTCTCCATCCGAACTGCAAAGATGAATCGTCTGTCCCATCGCTTCGAAAAAATTGATCGTAATATCTTTAAAATTAACCATTTCATCTTCCTCTAATTTAGGGAAAAAGATCTCACCACTATTTCCAAGGATGCATGCTAACATACATATCTGGCCACTCTCTTGTGGGGAAACAAAAAATCGTCGGACATCAGAAGGACAGGAAATTGGTTGTCGTTTCATTAGTCGTTGAATATAACCATCCAAAAGGCTACCGTTTGAAAAAGCGACATTTGCGAAGCGAGCTGTTGAAATTTGGATCTTACTGCTATACGCCATGATGACCTCTTCCATCAATTTTTTACTAGCCCCCATGACATTTACAGGATTAGCTGCTTTATCTGTAGATACACAAAAGAAATGTTCTGGTGGATTTTCGGATAAGATATCCAGGAAGCGTTTTGCTTTAAAGACATTGTTGTCAATCATTGCTTCAATAGAGTACTTATCTTTTTCGCTACGCACGTGTTTATGAGCTGCGAAATTAGCTACGATTTCAAATGGTCCTTCATTCTTAAACATTTTTTCAAAAACAGGATCACCGAAATTCATTGGATGTGTTACATAGTCTTTCGGTATGTATTGACCTTTAGTACTACGTAGATCTCTAGTCAATTCTGTTAATCCATTTTCATTGGTGTCAACAACAAATAGCCTTCGAGGTTCGAATTTCAATATAGCTTTTATAAAAGAAGAACCAATCGTTCCTGCCCCTCCAATAACTAATGCAGATTTACCTTTAATTCGCTTGGTCAATAAATCAGCGTTAGCGTCAATATCTTTTTTGAAAAGACTTTCTTGTCTTTCTATTATTCTATCTTTTATGAATTGATTGATGTCTATGATATTCATAATTTAATTTTTAAAAACCCCTTTAATAACGTCTACTACTTCTTTCAATTGGCTTTCTTCTAAATTGACGGAGCTTGGAATACTTAAGCAGTTTAAATGTATGTTTTTTGAATGATCTTCTTTCGTGACATAAATATTTTCAGTAAACATCGGCAATTGATTCATCGGTGTCCAGAAAGGGCGGGCGATAATTTTATTTTCTTTTAGTGCCGAAAGAATCTCTGCTTGTTTTTCAGAATACAAGGTAAACAGCCAACAATTTGGATCTACTTCGGCCTCTACTTTTTGAAAACGAATGTCCCCTACCCCATTTAGATGTTCTCGATAATACGCATCGATTTCTTTTTTCTTTTTAATAAAACCAGGAAGCTGTTCCATTTGAGCAACACCAATAGCCGCGAGTACATTGACCATTCTATAATTAAATCCTATCTCATCATGGAAGTAGGTTTCCGGATCTACTTTAGACTGTGTGGACAAATGTTTTGCACGTTTAGCATGTGCTTCATCATTTGTGACGATAACACCACCGCCACCTGTGGTAATAATTTTATTTCCATTAAAACTAAAAATTCCCATTACACCGAATGTCCCGGAGTGCTGTCCTTGCCAATAAGAACCTAATGATTCACTGGCATCTTCAACAACATGAATGTTATGCTTATTGGCAATTTCCAGGAGACGAGGCATATCACACATGTTACCCAAGACATGAACCGGCATGATTACCTTAATACATTTATCGGTTTGGTTTAGAAAACACAGATTATCTTTTTGGGTAGTATTTTCATTCAAAAATGACTCAAGGATATCCAAATCCATTTGCCAGGTATTTGCATCTATATCTACAAAGAGCGGTTCCGCATTGGTATAATGCGCAGCATTCGCGGAAGCGATGAAAGTGATATTTGGGACGATAACATGATCATTTTCATTGACACCAAGCATATGCATAGCGAGGTGTAAGCCAGAGGTACCATTGACCGCAGATACACCATGTTTACTTCCTGCATATTCTGCAACGGTATTTTCGAATTTAGTTACATAAGCACCTGCGGAAGAAACCCAGCCTGTTTCAATACATTCTTTGACATATTCCATTTCATTGCCAGCGAGGTGTGGGATAGAGAGAGGGATCATAGATTTTGTTTTTTCTTTAATCATGGCGCTTGATTATTTTACCGGGATTGCCAACAATGGTGACATTATCTGGAATATCCTTAATGACCACAGTACCTGCTCCAATGATAACATTTTTCCCAATATTTATACCTTGTTTAACAACACTATTTGCTCCTATGAAACTTCCTTCCCCTACTGTTACATTTCCGGCAAGGACAGCACCAGGAGCAATATGTGCAAAGTTACTAATTTTACATTCATGTTCGATAATAGATCCGGTATTACAAATTACGCCAGTTCCTATTTTTGAAAGGGCATTAATCACTGCATTTGGCGAAATTAAAACGCCATGTCCTATCTCTACATTTGATCCAAGAACACTACTTTTATGAATCGCATTAATTGGAGCTTGTAAGCCTTTTTCTACTAATTGTGCATACACTTTTTTTCGAATAGCATTACTGCCAATTGCTATGAACCAATCACTGTTTTTAAGCTGGTCGAAAACAGAAGGATTATCTTCAGAACCTAAATATGTTAAATTGAATGGATTATGATTTAAAGATGCTTTGTCGCAATAGGCAACAACTTGTCGAGATTGACTTTTGAAAGTATCGCAAACTACGTAAGCATGCCCGGAATATCCAATGATCGTAATCGGGTTTACTTTATTCATTCAGCAACTATAGATTCTTGGATAGGTTCATTTGCTATTATTTTCTTTATATAGGACAGGTATTTTTTTGCCAGCTCATCCCGATCGAAATTAGCTTTTGCAAAAGCATATCCTGACTCTCCTTGTTGGCCTCGAATAGACTTATTAGCAGACATGTATTCCAAAATTTTATCAGCAAAGTCCTGAGGATTTTCAGGTTCGACGTAAACACCGCATTTAGCATCCTCAACTAATTTTCTTGAAACCCCATCAATGACCATCAATACTGGTCGTTTGCAGGCCATATAATCAAAGGTTTTATTAGAGTATATTGTTTTGAAGGTGTCTACCTTTTTCAAAACTGATGTTCCAAATTCGGAAGAAAGGATATATTTAAAAACCTCTGCCTTTGGAACCGGATCTACAAATTTAACATTGGTCAAGCCTCTTTTACTGGCCTCCTCCTTTAGCATGTCTTTTTGCATACCGCTACCAATCAATTGGAATAGCACTTCTTTATTATCTTTTAATATTTCGGCAGTATCAATGACTTGAATAAGATGATTGGCTACTCCATGCGCACCAACATAGGTGATTACCGTTTTGCCTTCCAGCCCATTTTCTTTTCTAAACTGATCTCTGTCGAAAGAGGAATTTAAAAGCCCATCAGAAATAGCAAAATCAGCAGCGTTTGGAATGAATACTACTTTATTGGCAGGAACATTTTTTTCATTGACTAACTTATCTCTAAATGCTGGTGTCAGTACATTCACTAACGTTGCTTTTCTATAAATAAAAGCTTCAAACCAATAAGCTAATTTAATGATCATTTTATTTTTTAATACTCCAGTATCAATTGCAGACTCTGGCCATAAATCTCTTACCTCAAAAACAAAAGGGACTCTTTTGAAAATAGATAAAACATAAGCTGTGATTCCGACAAAAAGAGGTGGCGAGGTAACGACGATAACATCAAATTTTCCTTTTGTTTTGAAAAGACCTGCATAAATACTGGAGAAGACAAAAGAAAAATAGGCCCAGAGCCTACCTAGAAAATTTACATTGTATGCTTCTGAAACATGACAGCGTAAAACGGTTGTCTTTTCAGAGTATTGATCATGATAGGTAAACTTACCCTTGTATCGTTCTCTTTTCTTTCCGGTATTATAATGTACCATGCCACCAAGGACCGTTGTAGTATGCCCTTCTTCGTCCCAGACTCTTGTCATTTCATTGAATCTGGATCCTCCTCCATCGTCCTTTTCTAAAAAATATTGGTGAATTAGTAGAATGTTCATTTTTTTTGAATTATTGTATTTATGTAATTTTTCTCAGATTGAAAGACTATAACTTGCGTTGATTCTTTGACACCGTACAAGCCGGAATACCACCCTTTTGATACCATGGGTTTTAAAAGGTTTCCATTTGTATCAAATGCTTCAATTGTAAAGTTTTCCATAAAGTTTTCTCCCAGGTTCCAATATTGTTTGACTGGTAATTTAGTATCGTGCTGAACCTCATCTTCTATTTTCCATTTTAAGGTTCCTTTCCTTTTCGTAATCGTTCGTTTATGTGAAATATTTTTATCTATATGACCAAAGGCTTGAATAAGCCCTGAAAATTTATATTCATCATTCAATTCTTCTAAAGCCGCTTCTTTTGCTTTTGACCAGTTTAGCCAAATAAATCGAGGGCCTTTTTTCATTTGGTCATGATCGCCAAGTGTAACCGTATTATGTGCTTTTGTACTACTAAAATATTCAACTAAGTCAGGGCTGGTATTATATTTATAAGTTCCAGCATCTCTAAGTATGTTTTCACCATTATACCATAAGTCAAGGTGAAGGTTATCCGCTTGCGAAGGTCGATCTTTATGTGACCCACATCGTATAAAGGTAAGTGTTTCTTCGTCTCTAATTAAATAATAACCACCAATTTCGAAAGTGCTTAAATTACTGCGATTAATAGTTGCGTATTCCTCCGTTAATTTCTTTTTATTTCCACTATACCAACTCGTTTCTTCTATAAACTCATCTTCTTCAAAAAGGTGTTTATCTGTAAAATAATAATAAGCTGCATTCAGCTGACTTTTAAAATTTCTAAATTCATTATTATTTAATTTACAGAAAAGAGATCCATCGTTGTGACCATAATTTGGTAAATGACCAGATTCATTATTTTGACACTGGTATAAAAAATTTATGGAGTTAAATATTTTTTGCTTTGAAGTTTCAGCAAGTGGTTCTTGATTAGCATTTGAAAGATATACTATCCATGTGAAAACCTGTAAAACTGTTCTGTGATAATTTGTGGAAAACATGAGGTAGGTACCATCTTGATAAACCTGGTAATTGATCTCTTTTTCTACCCAAGTTTTCCCTTTGTTTTTCCATTGTTCAGCTGAAGGGAAGAAAGGATAAAGCATTCCAATTAAATAAAGAGCAGCAGTTTCACTGATGGCGTGATTATTCCGAACAGATTTTAAAGAGAACTGAATGTTATGATATATATGATGCGTTTGCCAATGTATATGATGAAGTATTTTGGCGAAAAGTTCTTCCGTTAAGCTTGCAGAATTTTTATAATAAAATAAGGCAAAGGTCCAGTTCAATATCCTTAATCCAATTTCCTGACTACATTTATAATTTGGTCCACAATTAATAGGATTGGCATCGATCCAATCTTCAATTTTAGAAAAAACTAATTCACTACAATCTTTTTGGAAATGATAATCGTATCTAATTATCGTATAGAGAAAGGAAAATCTGGATAGCTCCCAAACAAATTTAATATCTCCGGCCTCATCAATAATATCATCAATTTCTGTCCAATGTTTTTCAGCGCTATATTTATAGCCTGTATCCGGATTTGTTATCCAGTTGTAATTCTTTACGGTTATATAGGTGGAGTTGAAAAAAAGATACTCCTCTTCTAGTATCTTATTGAAATCTGATTCCAATTTTTCAGATGGATTTAAAGGAATACTTAAACGTTCTTTCGAATCAAAAAAGAAATTAATTTTGGAGGTTTTCCAATCAGATAGTTTAATGAAAGATTGAACAGGAGGAGACGTAGGATATGATCTTTTTAATAAACCTGCTTTTCTCTTAATCTCATACATCGCACGAAAAGAGACATAATCCCATCCCATGTTTTGAATGAGCTGAGGAATTATTTTTAGATAACGAATCATTTAAGAGATAATGGGATTATGTGAAAAATTTTCTTGCCCAAATTTCAGCAAAAATTATTCTGTTTATATTACGAACCCAATAATTTTTGGAGCCATTGATAAACAAATTAAATTGGATTAAAAATTCTTTTGCATCAATTACACCCCATTTCTCCAGAATGGAATTTTCAAACAGGCTGTTGATATAATCAGTACTTGTTTCATCGTAAAAAATCTTTTCATCTATATTAAAACCTTTTTTGTCTCTTCTCCATGCTACTTCCTCTGGTAAAGAATCAATAGCTTTACGAAGGATGAATTTTGAAAAACCATTACGGATTTTCATATTAGTAGGAAGATTTAGATTAAAGTTTACCAGACGATAATCCAAAAAAGGTAATCGAATTTCCAGCGATTTGTGCATGGAGCTTCTATCTTCATAATG
>CAYXQH010000172.1:1878-10032 GCA_964467425.1 uncultured Saprospiraceae bacterium | reverse complement strand
CGCAAGCTTCTAACGGGAAAAAAGTCATGGTGGAGTTTTCCTCTCCCAACACCAATAAACCTTTACATCTAGGGCATATCCGAAACATTCTTTTGGGCTGGTCTTGCTCTCAGATTTTAGAAACTGCTGGTTACGAAGTGATCAAAACTCAGATTCTAAACGACAGAGGTGTTGCCGTTTGTAAATCTATGTATGCCTGGAAAGCTTTTGGAAAAAATGAGACACCTGAATCTTCAGGTATTAAAGGAGATCAATTGGTAGGCAAATACTATGTGCTTTTTCAGCAAAAGCTAAAAGCAGAATACCTTGCCTGGCAACAAACTCCTGAGGCAACAGAAGTTTATAATGCTAAAAAGAAAGAAGATCAGGATCAGGAAAGTTTCTTTAAAAAATATGACAAAGTTTATTTTAATGAAAATAGCACAGTAGGGGCAGCCGTAAAAGAGATGCTCCTGAAGTGGGAGGATAATGATCCGGAAGTTCGAGCACTCTGGGAACAAATGAATAGCTGGGTTTATGCTGGTTATGAGGTAACCTATAAAGACCTTAATGTCACCTTTGACAAATTATATTATGAATCAGATACCTACCTCTTAGGTAAAGATATGATTGAAAAAGGTTTGACAGAAAACATCTTGAAAAAGGATGGCAAAAGAGTACTTGTTGATTTGGAAGATGTGAAGCTTGGTGTCAAAACAGTCCTCAAAAGTGACGGAACGTCAACTTATACTTCCCAGGATTTAGGAACGGCTAAATTGCGGTACCAGGATTTTGGAATGGAAAAAGTCGTCTATGTTGTTGGCGATGAACAGAACAGCCATTTTAAAGTGCTTTTCGAAATCCTTAAGCGATTAGGAGAACCTTATGCGGATGGGCTTTATCACTTAGCCTACGGAATGATTGATCTCCCTACTGGAAAAATGAAATCCAGAGAAGGAACAATTGTCGATGCAGATGATCTTATTGCAGAGGTGGTGAATGAGGCACGAAAAGGATCGGAAGAACGAGGTGATCTCGATGATATTCCAGTGGAGGAAAGAGAAGCAATCTTTAAACAAATTGGACTTTCTGCTTTGAAATATTTTATACTGAAAGTCAATCCTCAAAAACGAATGGTTTTTAATCCTCAGGAGTCTGTTGATCTTCAAGGGGACACAGGACCCTATATTCAAAATGCTTACGTTAGAATCAAAAGTGTTTTACGAAAAGCAGATCAAGCTGATTTAAGTAAATCGGTTGACTACGAAAAATTGGAAACCGTTGAACGAGATTTGATAGCAATGCTCTATCGATTTCCAGAAGTGATTCAACATGCAGCCGAACAATATGATCCGGCGCACGTAGCATCTTTTGGGTTTGATTTAGCTAAGACTTATCATCGGTTTTATCATGATTGTAAAATTATTACAGCAGAAACACCTGCGGCGAAAGACTTTAGATTAAAACTAAGTACCAATGTAGGGCAAGTGCTTCAAAAAGCGATGCAATTGCTTGGAATTGAAATGCCGGAAAGAATGTAGAATAGGCTTTTAACTGCCGAAGGCAAGATAGCCTGTTTTTAAAAAATAAAAATAAACTAGAATGAGCGAAAAAGTAGAGTCTCTAAATTTTATAGAACAAATCATCGAAGATAATCTAGGAACTGTTCCGACGATCCATACTCGGTTCCCACCTGAACCAAACGGCTATTTGCATATTGGTCATGTAAAAGCTATTTGTATCAATTTCGAAACGGCAAAAAAGTATGGTGGAAAAACCAATCTTCGTTTCGATGATACCAATCCATCAACAGAGGATACGGAGTTTGTAGACAATATCAAAAAAGATATTAAATGGTTAGGTTATGATTGGGAAGATCGAGAATATTTTGCTTCGGATTACTTTAGTACGCTTTATGATTATGCGGTAACACTCATTAAAAAAGGCTTAGCTTATGTTGATGATTCAACGCCAGAAGAAATTGCGGAACAAAAAGGGACACCTACGAAGCCTGGAGTTGCTAATAAATTCCGTGCTCGATCTGTTGAAGAAAATCTGGATTTATTTGCTCGGATGAAAAAAGGAGAATATCCGGATGGGGCTCGAGTATTACGGGCTAAAGTTGATATGGAATCCACAAATATGCTGATGCGTGATCCGGTTTTATATCGAATCAAACATGAACACCATCACCGAACAGGAGATGAATGGTGCATCTATCCATTGTACGATTTTGCGCATGGACAATCGGATTCTATCGAAAATATTACTTATTCACTGTGTTCTTTAGAGTTTATACACCATCGGCCACTATATAATTGGTTTATTGAAAATCTCGATATTTTTCCATCTCGACAAATTGAGTTTGCCCGAATGAATGTAGCTTACATGATTACGAGTAAACGAAAGTTAAAAAAGCTAGTGGAAGAAGGATTGGTAACTGGGTGGAACGATCCAAGAATGCCGACCATTTCAGGAATGCGACGCAGAGGTTTTCCTGCTGCCGCACTTCGAACATTCTGTGATAAAGTAGGTGTTGCAAAAAGAGATAATCTGATTGAAATAGATTTATTGGAATCATGTATTCGGGATGAATTAAATAAAACAACTGCAAGAGTACATGGAGTTTTAGATCCTGTAAAGTTGACCATCACGAATTATCCGGAAGGCGAATCAGAAATGCTGCATGCAACGAATAATCCAGGAGATGAATCGATGGGAAGCCGCGATATTCCTTTCTCAAGAGCGCTATATATTGAGCGAGAAGATTTTATGGAAGATCCCCCTAAAAAGTTTTTCCGATTAGGGCCTGGTAGAAATGTTCGACTTAAAAATGCCTACATTATCCATTGCGAAGATTTTATAAAAGATGAGAATGGAGAAGTGATTGAAATCAAATGCACTTATTTTCCAAATACAAAAAGTGGAGAAGATAATTCAGGTATAAAAGCAAAAGGTGTTTTGCATTGGGTTTCTATTGAACATGCTATCGAAGCGGAAGTTCATGTTTACGATCATCTATTTACGGATGAGACACCAACCAATCATGAAGATCGAGATTTTATGGAATTTTTTAATAAAGAATCTTTAACGGTACTTCCAAAAGTATTTTTAGAACCTAGTATGAAAAATGCTAAACCAGGGACACCGGTCCAATTCATGCGGAAAGGGTATTTCTGTGTGGATGAAACTTCTACACCAGAAAAATTGATTTTTAATCAGACCGTGAATTTGAAAAGTAGATGGAAAGGGAAGGGGAAATAAGACAAAGATCAAAGGTCAGAGGTCAAGAGAAAAACGTATAATTTTAAAAGTCTTGACCTTTGACACCTTGACCTCTGATTTTTTTATATATTTGCTTTCGAATGGCAAAAGGAAGAGTCATATTAGAAAAAGAGCGATTCAATCTGATGATTGATCGACTTTGCCACCAACTCATTGAGAATTATAATAAATTCGAAGGAGCTTGTCTCATTGGCGTTCAGCCTAGAGGTGTTTTTTTTGCTGATCGTATCCACCAAAGATTACAATCCATCCTAAAAATTAAAAGAATTGAATATGGAAAGTTAGACATTACTTTCCATCGAGATGATTTCCGTACCCGCGAGAAGCCATTAAAAGCGAGTATCACAGATATTAATTTTTTAGTTGAAGGTAAAAAAGTAGTTTTGGTGGATGATGTATTATATACTGGAAGAACAATACAGGCTGCAATGAGTGCTTTACAGCATTATGGGCGTCCAGATAAAGTGGAGTTAGTAGCGATGGTAGATCGGCGGTTTAATCGGCACCTTCCGATTCAATCAGATTACATTGGTTTGACCATTGATGCCATTGATGAAGCTTATGTGAAAGTTGATTGGGTAGAACAAGATGGGGCTGACCGCATCATGCTTTATCCTAATAAATAAATAGTCAAGGAAACTTAGCCTTCTTTGACTCACTTTAATCTCTTAAAATAAAGTAACCGGAGGAAAAATTAATAATGACTAAGACAGAACTAAGTACAAAGCACGTTTTAGGAATAAAATATTTAACGGTCGATGATATTAACCTCATTTTTGAAACGGCAGAAAATTTTAAAGAAGTCATAAACCGCCCAATCAAAAAAGTTCCCTCTCTTCGAGATGTAACCGTTGCTAATCTTTTCTTTGAAAACTCTACCCGAACAAGAATCTCTTTTGAACTGGCCGAAAAAAGACTTTCAGCGGATGTTGTTAATTTTTCAGCTTCTTCCTCCTCTGTGAAAAAAGGAGAGACTTTACTTGATACCGTAAACAATATCCTTTCCATGAAAGTGGACATGGTCGTGATGCGTCATCCTGCACCTGGAGCACCGACTTTTTTATCCCATCATATTGATGCTAATATCATCAATGCAGGAGATGGCACTCATGAACACCCCACACAAGCTTTATTGGATGCTTTTTCAATGAGAGAGGCTATCGGAGATTTAGGTGGTAAAAAAATTGCTATTTTCGGTGATATCTTGCACTCAAGAGTCGCCTTAAGCAATATCTTTTGTCTACAAAAACTGGGTGCAAAAGTGAAGGTATGTGGACCTCCTACCTTGATTCCAAAATATATCGATCAGCTTGGTGTTGAAGTAGATTATAATGTAAGAAATACGCTAGAATGGTGCGATGTGGCGAATGTGCTTCGAATTCAACTAGAACGCCAGGATATTAAGTATTTTCCATCCATTAGAGAGTATTCCCAGTATTTTGGCATTAACAAAGCACTGCTCGATAGCTTAGATAGCGAAGTGGTGATTATGCACCCCGGTCCAATCAATAGAGGGGTCGAAATTACCAGCGATGTTGCGGATTCTGATCAGTCTATTATTCTTCAGCAGGTCGAGAATGGAGTGGCAATTCGAATGGCAATTCTCTTCTTACTAGCAGCTAAGCGTTAAATTTTTTCGTTTTCCCTTCAGAAAACAAATAAAAAAGAGTTTATTAACGTTTTTCCAACAAATATTTTGTCATTTTGGTTACACATTTGTAGTTGTTATTTGTAACTTGTAAAATGGTTATAATGTGTAAAAACCCTTTCTTATGAAGCATATATGCTTATCTCTGTCTCTATTCGTTCTTCTTTTACTTTCACCTGATATTATTATTGGCCAAAATTGTGGGTCTTTAATAGTAGAGAATAAAATGGTTGGAAATTTTCAACAAATAAGAACGAAATCTCAAACCCTTGTTGTTCGTGGTAATTATAGTTATGCTATTGAATTTATGAATGATAAAAAGGGGGTTGTTGCAAAAGTCTTTTCTAAAAATGGAGTAGAATTCAATCAAGATGATGAAATCATCTTTATGGATCAAGCCAGTACCAGAAAAAGCTATCGATTTATTGGAATGGGAGAAGTGGTTAATACAGGAGGCTCGCCAGCTTATCAGAACATCCTACAATTGGATCTGGCTGCTATCAACTGGTTTTCTACTTCCATTATCACGACCATTTATATTAAAAATAATATTAGCAATGAAATGCGGAAGTTCACGGTGAACGGAAGTAGACAAGCAGAGTTTA
Source organism: uncultured Saprospiraceae bacterium (assembly GCA_964467425.1). Taxonomy (GTDB): domain Bacteria; phylum Bacteroidota; class Bacteroidia; order Chitinophagales; family Saprospiraceae; genus JAHDHW01. The sequence goes on along the minus strand of CAYXQH010000172.1, from coordinate 4,515 downwards.
AATCAGCGGTAAGTTGTTTCAATAATAAACTGGATAAATCGAAAGTAAATGATACGGTTTTAAAAGGGAATGACTTTACTCCTGGAAAAGGAAATGCGAAAAAGAATAAATCTATTAGTTCAACAAGTTCTGGAGGAGTGCGAAAAGTTGCGGACATCAGTTTATTAAATGATGAAGAGTTAGGACGATTGAAGGCAGAGTTGAAGGAAACAAAAGACCGTTTGCGAAAAGAAATTGACGACGAAAAAGAAAAAGCCGAAACTATCAAAGCGAGCCTTCGAAAGGAAGTAGCCAATGCGCAGGAGCAGGCAGCAAATAAAAAAGCACAATATGCTAAAGAAGTATTAGAAGCAAGACAGAACTCACAGGGAGAAATTGATAAAGAAAAAGAAGAAATAGCAATATCGGTTTCTTCTGCTAGAGAAAATGCAGATACTGAATTGCAAAAAATAAATTTAAATGTAGCAGAATCGAAAACCAGAGCTACTGAAGAAATTCAGAAAGCAAAAATAGAATCTGCTCAGGAAGTAGCAACAGCTCGGGAGAATGCAGCTAGTGAAATAAAAAAAGTAAAAGAAAGTCTGGAGTTGGCTAAATTAGAATATGCAGATGAAGTCTCTTCAGCACGTGAAAATTCTCAAAGTGAGCTCAAAAAGATTCGAGAAGAAACGGCACAAATGATTGCTGATGCAAGAGAAAAAGCCAAGACGGAAACGAATAAAACAACAGAGGATGTTATTAATTCTAAAAAAACCGCTTCCGAGCAAATTTTAAAAGTAAAAGAAGATACTGCAGAAGAAATCGCTCAGATTAAGGAAAATGCAGTTTTAGAAAAAGAAAAAGTAGCTTTTGAAATAGCTGAAACTCGTAGAAAAGGTGCAGAAGAAAAAGCATTGATTCAGGAAAGTAATGCAAGTGAAGTTGCTGAACTGAAAGAGAATGCAGCAAAAGAAAAAGAATCACAGGCTAAAATAGTTGCTGAAACAAAGCAAAAAGCAGCTCAGGAAATTTCAAAAACGCAAGAACAAGTTGCTGCAGAAAAAGAACGTGCAAGCTCTGAAGTAGCGTCCACTCAAAATAAAACAGCCGAAGAAATTGCTGAAGCAAAACGAATTGCTGAAGCAGAAAAATCGAATCTAGCTAAAGACGTTTCTGCAGCTCGTGATAAAGCGGCTCAAACTATCTCGCAAATATCTGCTGAAGAAGCAACTAAAGTTGCTGAATCAAGAGCGAATGCAAAAGCTGAAAAAGAAAAAATCGCAAATGAAGTTGTAACTGCGAAGCAGAAAGCTGCCGAAGAAATTGCGAAAGTTCAAACAGAAGTAGCTGCAGCTATTGAAAAAGCAAAGCAAGCAGAAATGGAAGTGAAAAATGAAACTGCAGAGGAAGTTGTGAAAGCGAAAGAACGATCAGCTAGTGAAATAAAGTTAGCACAAGAGGAAGCCGCAAGCCGTGTAAAGGAAGCGAATTCAACTGCTGAAAAAGCCAAAGGAGAATATGCTAATAATGTTTCCGAAGCACAGACTAAAGCTCAAAATAAAATCAAAGAGATTCAGGATGAAGTCGCAATGAAGATTGAAGAAGCGAAAAGAAAAGAATCCGAAACTCAAAAAATGACCGCAGAAGAAGTGGTTGCTGCAAGAGATAAAGCGACTCAGGAATTAACAAAAATTAGAGAAGAAAGTGCAAAAGAAATAGCGAAGTCTAAAGAAGCTGCAGCTTTAGCTGTACAAGAGTCTTCTAATAAAGTGTCAGAAGCAAAAAAGAATGCAGCAGAAGAGATCGCCAAGGTTCAAAATGAGGAAGCTGAGGCGGTAAGGGAAGCCAAGGAAGATGCTGCGCTACAAAAACAGGAAATTGCTAATAATGTTGCTATCACAAGAGATCAGGCAGCAGAAGAAATAAATGCAGTTCAACAGCAGACCGCTAATGAGATGAAAGACGCCAAAGAATTAGCGGCAAAAACTAAAGAGGAAGCTACACTTAGCATTTTAAAAGCTAAAGAGGATGCGGCTGAATCTATTGCAAAATCTCAGGAAGAAGCTGCACAAGAGGTTTCTGCTACTAAGCAACAAGCTGCTGAAGCCATGGCTGAGGCGAAAGATGATCGGGATAAACGATTGGCAGAACTGGCAAAAGAAGTGGAGGCCGAAGAAGAACAAAGCAAGAAAGCAATAGAGGATGCTCGAATGGCTTCTCAAGAAGAAATTGCTCAAATTAGAAAAGATACAGATGATAAAAAGGCAAAATATACTGCCGATGCGGAAGCTGCTCGAAAAACATCCTTCGATGAAATAAGCGTTGCTCAAAAAGAATCGTCAGATGCAATCTTTGAAGCAAAGCAAGAAGCGAAAGAGCAAATCAATGCTGTAAAAGAAGATACTGCTGCCAGAATCACTGAAGAACGTTCCAAAATTAAAGTAGAAGAAGATAAGCTTGCTGAAAAGAGACAATTGTTGGATGAATTGAATAAGCAAATTCAAGCTGCTGAAAAACGGAAAAAAGACCTGGAGAGCCAAATGAGCAATAATGGAAAAGATTAAACCTTTATTTTAATTATATTTTTAGAAAAAAGCCTTGTAAGCAACTTTACAAGGCTTTTTTGCGTCTATGGAACGAAGGAATAATAGATTGAAC
>CAYXQH010000172.1:0-1778 GCA_964467425.1 uncultured Saprospiraceae bacterium | reverse complement strand
ATTGAACCAAAAAATCATAAGCTAAGTGTTTAAATTATTGTTTTTTCGTTGCTTATTACAAACCTTTGTTAAAGATTTATTAATAGCGTTAAAATTCCTTTATATTTTCGTCGAAAGGAGTGAAATTTGTACCATAAGACGTTTAGAATAAGTCTAATCATTGTAGTACGCTTCTTTATGTCGCCAAATGAAATTTTTTGACTAACAAATATTTAATAATGAAGAAATTAGGACTGTTATTTTCATTCTTATTGATCACTTTGATTTCAGCTTTTGCTGAAGACGGTTATGAAATCACCATAAAAATTGATGGCTATGATCAAAAAGAGGTGGTTTTGGGCTATCATTATAATGGAAAACAATTAGTCAAAGATACGATCAAGGCAAATGCTACTGGTGACTTTGTATATGCTGGAGAAGAAGCATTGGAGGGAGGCGTGTATATGCTCCTTTTAATTCCCAGCAATGATTACTTTGAATTTCTGATTGATGGAGATGACCAACATTTTTCTATGCAAACCTCTAAAGAAGATTTAGCAGGAGCACTTAAATTTACCAACTCCAAGTCTAATGATCTTTTTCAATCGTATTCTAAATTTTTACGTACAAAAGGAAAAGAAGCAGCAGAACTAAGAAAGAAAAAAGAAACAGCGAAAGATGCTGAATTAGAGAACGTTAATAAACAGTTAGGCGACTTAGATAAAACCGTTAAAGCTTTTCAAGAAGAAACAATAAATAAAAACCCTAATTCTTTAACGGCAGCTATCATTCATGCTTCGAAGAGCGTAGAGCTTCCTGAATTTACAGGAACAGAAGCAGAGCAGAAACAGAAGCGTTTTGAATACTATAAAGCTCATTTTTTCGATGATCTTGATTTTGCTGATCCTCGATTGATTCGAAGCCCTTTGCTTTATAATAAAGTGGATTCTTATTTTAAAAATCTAGTGTATAAAATTCCGGATTCCCTCACTTATGAAATTGATGAGCTAATAGAAAAAGCAAAACCAAATAAAGAGACCTTTCAATATTGGGTAACCCATTTTTTAAATAAATACGCAAAAGAATCTGCTGAGATTGTTGGAATGGATGCCGTTTACGTGCACGTTGCCCACAAATATTATTGTAGTGGAAAGACCGATTGGGTAGAGGAGGAGCAACGTAAAAAAATCTGTAAAAATGCGGATGATTTTGCTCCAATCTTAATCGGTAAAAAAGCACCAAATGTTCGTTTTCAAAAAGAAAATGACGAATGGATTCAAGTACATGATGTAGTGGCTGAATTTACGGTACTTTATTTTTGGGATCCAGATTGCGGACATTGCAAAAAATCAATTCCTAAAGTTGTTGAATTTTACGAAGAGTATGCTAGCAAAGGAATTAAAGTATTAGGTATTTGTAATCGTAGAAAAGATGAAAAGAAAATGTGTTGGGATGCGATAAAAGAACGTAAAATGGAGGGATGGATTCATGCAACAGATCCTTTTTTACAAGGAAAGTCAAAGTATAATATCACAAGTAATCCTCGGGTTTTTGTTTTAGACAAAGACAAAAAAATAATTTCCAAAGGAATTGGTAGTGACCAGCTAAAAGAAGTATTAGATTTCCACCTCTTGAAGTTAGAAAACGAAAAAGCTGGAAATAGTAAGTAATGAAATACAAATTCTCGAATTAGGCGCTTGTAGTTTTCATGCTAAAAAAGATTGGGAATAAATGAAAATACTCATTGCCCCAGATAAATTCAAAGGCTCTCTTTCAGCCGTCGAAGTTTGCAAAGCAAT
>CAYXQH010000171.1:0-10131 GCA_964467425.1 uncultured Saprospiraceae bacterium | reverse complement strand
CAACAATACTTTCTGGAAACTGAATAGTACTCAATCCATTTGTCGGATTTGGGAAGACCTGAATTTCTTCAGATGGCTTATTAAGCTTTGCATTTACAATTTCAGAAAATGATTCTTTCCCATCAAGATCTACCTGTCGAAGTCTATAATAGTATTCTATACCCGACCTTACTTCATTATCATTTAAAGAATAATTAGAAACAAGATTATTCGCTGCTTGTGCATCTTGCCAAGCTATCGTTTCAAAATTGGTGTTGTCCGTTTTTCTTTGAATATCAAAGCCTTTATTATTTATCTCAGAGGCTGTGGACCAAAGTAAATCAATGCTATTTTTTTGATTATTAGCAATAGCATAGAACGAAAGTAATTCGACAGGAAGCGGAGCAATTTCAAATAATTCTTCTTCTGTCATGAATGGTACATCTGGTGGTAAATCAAATGCTTCTGTTTGATCATTCCGATTGGATGAACTTCCTTGATCAGCTGAAAAACCAAGTCCTCTTCTTGCAAATACATTCCAAATTATATTCCTATTAGCGCTATCATTATTATCTTCGTCTGCTTGCAAGATAGCATCCCGACCATCAACAAATCCTGGGCTACATGGCTGTCCTTTAAGACCATCTAAAATTAACTGAGCAGTAATATTATTACCTCCTCCTCCATTATACAAATCCATGTCCAGGCCATGTTCGTTTATCATCGCCCAGGTCAAATCCCAAATCATCGTACACCAAATAAATCCAATGCCATGTGGTTGAGAGATGTTGTTATCATCAACATTCCCATAGGTATAGTCATTTACGCTCATATCCGTCGTGTAAGGCGCCGGGCGAATTCCTCCTCCAGTGGTTGCTTGTCCAATTGCATAAGTTCCTACACCTCTGGAATCATCATGGTTATCATTTGCTTCAATCGTCATCCAAATACCAAAAAAATCACTCCAACCTTCTCCCATTTGTTCTTCATTATTCAGACAATTATTTGCAGAAGGACCGCCTGTTAATCTTATCGATATACCATGCCCATATTCATGCGCTATAATTCCATTATCCAGATCGCCATCTATTGGAGGATTATTGATAATCTCCATAGTAACATTTAATCCATTACCTATTTCATTTCGAATCGTAATACAATCACTTTCCGTCAACATTACAACAGGAATTGTGACCTGAGCTCCGTCATCCCCTGGCCCCATGGTAAGGAGTTCATCTTCATAATTACACATAATTACGGCAATTGCTCCTTCATTTTGAGCTCGCAGGGATTTTGAACCAAATTCACAGGTCCCTCGATCAATCAAAGCTACTTTGCCAGATATCTCTGTTCCATTTACTAAATCATTACATGCCAAAGTTGGATCATCAGAACCATCATCAACCTCTGCAACATCTCCGGTAGTTCCAACATCTAAATCTCCTCCAAAAGCAGCAGCAGCCATTTCATAAGAGCCAGCTACGCCCGCAGGAGCATTCACCTCTAAAAAATCAGAATCGTTAGCACTCCACAAAAACATTTGCATTCTTGGGTTTCCACCATCCGTAGGTGTTGCAAAATTTGCATTATTAGTTCCACCTCCATCTTGCGCTTCAGCTCGTACAAAATCGCCACCTGAGCCTCCCCGACCTAGGTTATCTTCCTGAAAATTTCCAGACGGTTCATCAAAACCATATTGATACCAAACGTCGTGCATTATATTATTCCAGTAAAAAAGATTGGTGATATACGGGTCTGGATCGGATTCCGGATTAGTAGACAAATCTAAAGGAAAGTCAAATTCAAGATTGTTTCCACCGTCAGCTCTTGCATCATTACCTCCGGTTGGATTATTCGAATCATTTTGATCTTCATAAGCATCTGCATTATTCCCTTTGGTGTGAGTGTAAGTTGTTGTTCCATCATCATGCCAGCCTAAGGTTCCGGCATCTCCGGCAGCATTCCAAGGGCTGATTTCCAAGGTTCGACTTCCATGGTTTGGACTCTCTACAGGAAACGCAAATACATTATAAGAATCCGCAACAAGGGCAGCATTTCTTTTAATGGTAATTTCTGCTAAGTGCTTAACCTTTTCATTTACAGAATGATTTGAATTACTATGGAAAGAACAATGTATAACCTGATCATGCTCTTCTAAAAGTTCATTATTGATCGCATCTATTGTCGATACCCACCAATGATCGGCTGACTTTTCATAGAGGCTTACTTCCCAACATAAACGCAGCGATTCTTGTTGTTTTAGAAAAATCAATTTGACTTCAATATCTTCTAAAGCAATAGTCCCTTTTTCGAATGTTGTTTTGCGATCTGCCTTATCCGAAGCACTAATCATTAGCGGAATCGAACCAGATAGATTATGTTCGCTTAAAACTTTTTGCAAGGCTTCAGAGGGACTTATCTGAGCTTGAATAGTATTTACCTTTTGTTGAAGACCAACAATAAAAGCCCCATTTGCGCTTGAAACTTTATCTTCTTTGATATTAAAATTAGTAATTGCATATTTTACAGCAATCCCTTTATAGCGTTGTTGAAGGTAAACATGTGTCAAACCGTTATGACGGCTTTCATATGTATCAGAGATCGCAACATCGGCTAAATCTCCTGCTTCATATTGGTTGGAATTTTGTAAATGATTGAAGGCTCTTTCGAAAGGTGTTTGTGCTACTAAAATGTTTGCAATACAAAATAGCAACAAAGTAAGCGTAATCTTTACTTGCATAATTGAGGGCAATTTTTAAGTGATATTAATTATTCTCTTTAAAACATTTAAGTCTCTCCAATAGCTTATAGCCCAATCCAGGCTCAATCTAAATCTGATTGAAGAGGAAACGGATCATTAAAAATTTGGCAAATCTATGTATGGCTGCCCAAATATAGTAAACCCATTCTTTGTTATCAAAAATTTATTGTAGAAATGTAAAATGTAAGACTAGCTTAGATTAGCGTAAAAAAATGCGTTTTTAGCGTTGTATTATACAAAAAGGCTGTTTTTGAATCACCTTGTTCATATTTTTATAATATTTAATATTTCTAATTGTTGCTCATTTTTTATTCTAACAAAATACACACCTGATGGTACAGGTTTAGCATGCGTATTTGTTCCATCCCAATTCAACTTTCCTTGTTGATTAACTAGCATTGTTTTCACCAGCTGTCCTAATTGATTATATATTGAAATCGAACCATCAAGAAAACCATCTCCAATATCAAAGATTATTTCGTTTGAAAAAGGATTAGGATAAACGCTGCTAATCATTGAAGCAGAAAGGTCATTTACGCTAACGACAGCAGGTTCAACATTAAATAAAAGCAACACATCGTCCCCCTCATCTGTTCCAGAAATTTCCAGAAAGCCGTCGTTATCTCGATCATGTAAAATAGCACAGGAAGCATGGTTGGGAGCATCCAAACTAGTCAGCAATTCGAAGCCACTATTTCCATCATTTATCATCACATTAAAGTTAGAAGACGAATAGTAACTTGCAACAATATCTAAAAATCCATCTCCATTTAAATCTCCGAGATCAACAGCCAAAGGGAAAGAAGATAAGGCATCAACATTATTTTGAGAATAAAGAATACCACCATTTCCATTGTTAAAAAAAATCATAACATTGTCACCGCTGGAATTGGCTGAAACAATATCGACAAAACCATCATTATCTATATCGCCAGCTGTAAGCATCCAGGGTTTTCCAAGTGCTGGTATTACTTGAGAAACAGTAAAACCCATGTTTTCATCACCAATCATGATCACTAATTCCTCGCTAGTGTACATCCCGACCACTAAATCCTGAATGCCATCATTATTAAAATCTGTTACGACTAAACCTGACTCGCCAGTTCCCGGAGGATCAATAGTCATAGAGGTAAATTCACCAAATCCATCATTTATAAAAAAAGTCAAATCACTACTTTGACGGTTGGCAATTACGATATCATCATTTCCATCTCCATTGAGTTCGATGATACCTAAGCCACGAGCATTCATGCCTGTTGTATAATTATCGATATCACTTAATGTTCCTGTACCATCTCCAAATAAAACACGCATTTTATTATCATGTGCTGTACAGACCGCCAAATCAATCTCTCCATCTCCATCAAAATCTGCTCCCTCATTTGGGCTTGGAGTACTACTACCCATCGGGATAATTTCAAAATCATTATAATCTCCAGTACCATCGTTTAGCAAAATTCTTAAATCGTCTGAAGTTTCATTGACTACCGTCAAATCTGAAAAGCCATCGTTATTCAAATCTCCAGCATAAGCTCCATAAGACTGAAGCAAACCTTCGCCTGGTTCACGCAACTGAATCGTTTTATCTAATGTAATTATTGGATCCCCCATCGTTGAATTCGTCCTAATCCAAAAATACCAAACATAACTATGCTCCATATTTTGACCATTCGCCGATTTTATACTCTTCGTCAGTGTGACTGTAATTTGCTCTCCAGCCATAAATGGTTCAAAGGGTGTCATTTCAACGGACTGATCATTATTGCTCATACTAAAAGCAACTTCTGCTGGACCTGACCAACGTCCAAATACTTTAAAATTTCCATAAGCAACAGTTGATAGATCAATAGGTGTATCGAAAGTTACATTGATCGAAGCATTAGCCATCGCATCATTTTGATGGGCGGATGGGCTCACGTCTAATACCTGTGGTGCCTGAGCAAGTAGAAAAGAAGAAGTAAAAATTAAAAGTATGGTGAGTGCTTTAGTCATTGCTTTTTTTTACAAGATAAGCAATTATCAAGAACAACAATGACTTGCTAGTATGTTAACCTATTAACTTGTCAAATTGCTAACTTATTAACTTATTTAATCGCTCCTGTCAACATAAAGCCTGCCCAGAGTTTTGGTGTTGCTGTTTTAGACTTTTTAATCATTTTCAACTTCGCATATTGCAAGGCTTCTGCATAAGTAGCGCCATCCAACACCTTTTCATAAAAATATTTCATCAATTTAGCACTGGCTTTATCGGAAATTTTCCAACGAGTTGAAATAGTATTTTGCACTCCTGCAAAACGGAATGCTCTATTCAATGATAATAAACCTTCTCCACGAACTAACGTTCCTGTTCCACTTTCGCAACTACTTAAAACGACCAGGTTTGTACCTTGCAAATTTAAATTCATTATTTCACCTGCATATAAAATTCCATCTTCCTCATTGCCAGGTGCTAGTGCAAGACCAGATAATTTTGGATTTTTAGTATTGACAAAACTATGAGAAGCCAAATGTAAATAATTATAATCGCCAGCGTTTTGTTTAAAAGAAGCTTCTGAAGCATCTACCTTTAAAAAGGCCTTCCCTTTGTATTTTTTATTCGCAAACTCTTCTAGAATAGTCAAAACTTCTTCTTCTGAATATTTAAGTGTTTTAAAATTTTTATTTTTTGGATTCGCTGATCTTAAATCCATCGCTTCATAATACACTGAATCAATCATAAAATCTTCTGCCCGTAAGGTATAGCCTAATTGATCCTCGGGATTAAAGACTGGCGCATAGGCTGCAATAGAACTAATATCTGTCGAACTGTTTTTTTGTTGATGTAGCAGAAAGTCAGCAGACATTTCGTAGGTAATAGAATGATCTTTGATTAAATACTTGAGTTTATGATACCTTGGTTTTTTCTTTGGTTTTGATTTAATCAAACTTTCAAATGACACAAAATGTAAATCTCCATGAGGAATAACAATTAATGTTTTTTTCTTTTTTATGATTGGTGCTATTGGTTCAATCAATCGACGGTACAATGAATAGTTCGAATTGATAAATTCTTTTTTACTGAGTTTGTTCATACTTCTCAGACCAGCATCTACACCACCTTTTAAATCAAAATCATCATCTGTGTATTTGGTATAAATTCCAACATTCGGTTTCGGGAATTTTACCTGAGGGCTCTTTTTTGTCTGATTCGGCACAGGGAATTTACGCTTCGTTTTTTTCTTAGCATCTTTTAAGTCAAATTTCTTTTTACTATCCTGGGTTAATGGCACATTTTGATTTGCAAAATAAACATCGCTATCTGTTCTATTAATTGCAAAAATATAATACATTTCTTTCCCTTGATAATAAGACAAAACAGCTTCATCTGCAGCAAGATAGTCTTGCAATTTAGAAAGTGTTATTTGTGGAAAGCCAAAACGCATATTAAAATACCTCGGGTCTGCTTTTTCGATTTTTTGTAAAAAGCTCCGATAATCACGTTGCAACTCAAGTCCTTCTTTTCTATAATCTTCTGCACTATATCGAATGGCAATATCGGTTTCTAAAAAAGCCATTCGACGCTTTAAATCTTCTTCTTCGCTTCTCAGGCTTTCTGGAAGATTCTTATCCATCAAAGAATTTATTTGCTGCAATTGGTTTTTCAAAATTAGTGCTTTACCTCGTTCAGCAACTCTAAAACCTTGATCTATATATTTTTTGTTTCCTGTATTTTCATACAATTTTAAAGAAATATAAATTGCTTGTTCATAGATATCTTTTGAATTCTCCAAGAGCTGAAGTTGATTTCCTTCCGTATAAAAATCAAAAAGCTTTGCTTCATAAACATCAACAGCCCTACTTGCCTGATCGAATGCTTGTTCCAATAAAACGTCTTTTTGATCATCAAAATACTCTTCCAGCAAAATTTCAACCTTTAACTGCAAAGCATTGACATACAGGTCTTTATCAATAATCAATGGAATAAAATATTGAGGGTCTACTTCTTCTGTATCATGCAATAATTCATCTAATGCAGCATTAATCAATGGACTTGCTTTTTCAAAATCTCTATTGATAAAGTGGATTTGAGCCAGGTTGATTTTTGAAGCTGCCGTTAATCTACGATTCCCTTTGCTTGCTAATAAAGCCGCATCAAAAAGCTCAATCGCTTCCTTTGATATCAATCTGTTTTTATAAGAAGCAATACCTAAAGCATTATAAGATTTCGCCAAACGAACATTAGCTGTCTTTGCCCATTTGGATTTTAGCTCTGCATATATGGAGGCGTCGTAATGCTTTGACGCATTTTTGTAATCACCTATTGAAGCATAAAGATTTCCAAGATTATAATTAGCCACGGAAACATTTGGATGAGTTTCTTCTAATTCCCACATTAATGTTTCTAAAGAAGTTTTGAGGTGCTCTAAAGCTAAATCAGGCTTACCTAAACGTTCGTATGTTGCACCGAGGTATCCATCTAAAATTCCACTAAACTGTAAATCCTCATGGGGCAATTCGCTGGCTTCCAGAAAATAATCAAGCGCTGTTTCTGGTTTATCTTTTATTAATTCAATCGTTCCAAACCTCATATAATTATCAGCGATAAATTCATAGTGAAGCAGGTCTCTTAAGTCGAGGGATTTTTGGTTGTAATCCGTCGCTTTTTCAAGATCGTATAATTGAAGGTAGTTATAGCTCAATTGATAAAAAGCTTGTGACTTCAGAAAATTTCTTGGATTGGAATCCAATACTTTTTGAATCAGCTTAATAGAAGATTGAAACTCATTTTCGGTGGAAAGAGAATCTGCATCAAGCAATGCTTGATAAAGTTGAGCTTTACCTGAAAACGAAAAACATAACAGGCAAATTAGTAGTTTAAAAAAGCGTATTCTCATTTGTAATTATTCAATTATAAACTTTCCAAGGTGTAGTAATTCATCGGCGGTTTCTAGTTTCCAATAATAAATCCCTGGATCAAAATCAAATAAGGTTGCAAACCGATTTTTCTCTAGATCTTTTACGAAACGTTCTTCTTCCGTATTATCCAAAATAGTTAATTTTAACGAAACTTTATCCTCCCATTCGAATTGAATCAAATCCTTTTCCTTGTATGAACGTTCATTAACCGGGCTAATAATTGTAAATTCTTCTGACCGAAAAACTGTTCCTACCATAGATTCTAACTCTTCATTTTCTACAAAATTTGCAGCATAAAGCACCCTGTTATCTTCATCTATTTCTGGTTTAATTTCTTCCCTTGGTCTTTCCTGTTTCACAGGAGGGTTGATAATTTCTTCTGTAGGCTTCTCTTCATTGGTTGCTATATTCTCTTCGTCTTTTGGAGCTATATTCTGGTCTTGAGGTGTTTCAATAGTGGATGGCGTTTTTTCTGGAGTTTCTACAATTCTAGGCTGACTGTTTTGACTAAATTGTTGATATCCAAAGAACAATAAACCAGCTATTACTGCAGCAATTGCTAATTTATAAATCATTCTGAGTCCACCTTGATTTTTCGGGAGAGCTTCTTTTTTAACGGTATTTAAGGTTGGATGTTCCATTATTTTTCCCTGATCAACATCTAGCATTAGCGCAGAAAAATCCACCACTTCATGTTGGCACTTTGAACAGGAATCAACATGTGTTTTTATTTCAAGAGGCAAATGATCAACTTTCCTTAATTTTATTGCATCTGAATAAAGGGAGATTCCGGAGTCAGTTAAATGGCCTTCTTTATCGAAATAGTTCATTTTTTTTAGTTTTATACAGGATTTACAGATTACCTGAAATAATTTCTTCACTCCTTTATATGCAAATCGAATCCATCAACGGAAAAAATAGAGTTCTTTTTTTTAAAATTTCTGTTCTTCAAAAAGCATTTGCAGCAGTATTCTTATTGTATCCCTAGAATGTGCAGATCGTTCAGGATCGCCATTTTGAAGTCGAATAATTTTATCTAACTGCATATTCAGCCATTTCCTCATGGAATCAGCATCTGTATTTTTTGAGGTCAATTTATTTAAAAATGGTACTGCTTTTTGATAGACTTCCTTGTCATTTAATCCATCATAGGTAGTAAAAAACCTGTTTTTAAAAGCCTTGTATTGGTCATTTTCGACGATAAGGGCCCCTTTAAAATCTTCTTTTGTCAACGGAATCCTGGCATATAATTTTAGCGCCAAATGTAATCGTAAACCTAGACCAATAATTCCAGTTAGTATCGTTTGGAGTCGGTTTACCTCATCTCTAAGCACTAGTTTTTGTTCAATACTTATCCCAGTATCTGAGGTATTTTGTAATAATTCTTCTGAACCAAGGGATGGCTTCTTTTTATTACTTCTTGCTATTTCTAAGCAATGATTATAAACAACCTTTGAAAAATAGGTAGAAAGTAATACAGAACCATTGTAATTTTTCTTGATTCGATCCATTTTTCCACCTAGAAGAGCTTCATTTATGGTCTGAATGACATCCATTTTCTCTGATTCTGGAAAAAATCCTCTGCTTACAAATTTTGATACTATTATTTTAACAACACCCTGATAATGAGACACTAAGGCATTAGGATCATTGTTTAATAATTGAACTTCGTATTGATTTTTCTCTTCCTTCAAATTTTTTTTTTAAAAAAATACTCCAAATAAATTCCGCTGGATTAATCATCTCTACTATAAAGAATCAAAAGCTTCCACAAATATAGGAGCGTAAAAGAAAAAGGAAGCATAAATCTATTTAAAACTAAAAATTGAATGATTATGAAACAGTTAATGAAATTAAGCCTTGTACTTTTTGTTCTAATCACCCTGACCTCTTGTGGCAGGAGATATGGAAATACGACTTATCAGGAACATCCAATTGATAATAAAACGATAGCTGTACTTCCTTATAAAGTTATAACTACTGGTAGAATTCCAGCTGAAATTACCGATGAAATGTTAGAAGAAATTGAAGATGCAGAAAGTGAGGCATTCCAAGCATCATTGTATCACCAAATGCTTGATCGACTGAGCAGAAGAAAATACGATCACATCCATGTTCGACTTCAAGATTATAATGAAACCAATCAAAAATTAGAACAAGCCGAAATCGACCTAAGGACGAGTCAGGAGATGTCCGCAACTGAATTGGCTACCATATTGGGTGTGGACGCTATTGTTCGATCTAGAGTTCATAAAAACAAATATCTAACTGATTTTGAATCCTATGGTATTCATGTTGCTACACAAATAATCAGCATTTTTTCGAGAAGAGCTCTTTGGTTTTATGCAGATACTAGAACACAAGACGTAAGAATCTCCAGTTCTATAATAGATGGCAGCGATGCTACTACCCTATGGTCCGTTTCAAGAAGATGCCCAGGATATTGGCATAAAGATACTTACGAAGTAATCGAAGAAATTAATTTCAATATTTCC
>CAYXQH010000170.1:0-10143 GCA_964467425.1 uncultured Saprospiraceae bacterium | reverse complement strand
GGTGGAGTAGGGCGACCCGAATCACCGAAAGCTATTTGGAAAGCTGGTGATGACTTTACTGGTGATCCGCCACATGAGTTTCAAGGATGGTATTCGGTGTATGATAAAGATAAAGAGACGCTAAAAATTATTGAACGTTTCATTAATAAATTAAAGTAAAACCAGAATTAACAGACTTACCACCTTACTATACTTTTAAGTTCCTCCTCTGTATACATTTGTCCTTTTGGTTTCTTTTTACGGAGCGCTTTGACCTGCTCAGCTTTTATATCCTGATGTTCATTTGAAAAAGCATTGCGAACAAAAGAAAGAATATTGGCAATATCCTGATCGCTCAACGTTTTATTATCGACTAGTCCGGGCATAACAGCATTTAAAGCATAGCGTTTCCCATTGACCGTAATTGGACCTTTCAAACCATGAAGAACTGTAAGGATTAGTTTTTCAGGATCACCTTTTATGTAGTTGGAGTTATAAATAGGTGGTGCCAAATTTTTATTACCGACACCGTCTTCGCCATGACAGCTTGCACAATGTTGGCGGTATAATTTTAAGCCTTTTGTTTTTGTATCTATACCTGCCTGATAAGGAGGCGGGGCGGGAAGATTACTTTTGCTTATGATTTCTGTTAGATAATTAATGATTGGATAATCGCTGTTTTTTTCTCGAACGACTCGAAGAAAATAATGAAACTCTTTCTCTTTTCCTTTTAAACTACTCAATGCAGCTTCCATAAAAATCGTATCCGTCGGATAACGATCAAGCACTTCCTGAATTTGAACAAATGCTTTTTCATTTACCTTCCCTGCGGTAAGACAAACATATAGATCGAGGCTCTGATTGTTTCGTTTTAAGGCATTCTTGAAAATTGGATAATTATGTAGGTGATGCTGAAAGTTGGTAGCTAAGTGCACCGCAGTGGAAGCGATGTCAATATTAGAATGGTTAGCCAATTTGCTCAGCAAAGAAGCATCTAAAGAGTCTAATGCTTCCAAGGCCCAAAGTGCATGGATCGGGGCATAAGAATCGGTGTTTTCCAATGCCAGTTTTTTTAAATTGGGCACAGCTTCTACAGCTTTTCGCTCAATAAGTGATTGTTGAGCACGATCTCGAATCCAGCCATTTTTATGGTTAAGCATTTGAACCAGTTCTTCGTTTGTTTTTTTATCGAAAATAATGAATTCTTCTTGCTGGTCACTTACTTTTAAAATACGACCATAATTGACGATCGTATCGAGGCCTTTTTCAAGATATTGTTCTCGAAGATATGCCGTCATGTAAACTTTGTGTTGAATAACTCCATTATGATAATCAACGATATACATTGCTCCATCCGGACCATTAGATAAATTGACAGGTCTAAATGCTTCATCACGACTTATTAAAAATTCTTTGTTTTGGTAGGCTTGTTTTCCATCAATGCGATGCTCGTTTTTGGAAAGGATTAATCGCTTTATCAGGTTAACTTCAGGGCCACAGACAAAAGCATTTCCTTGATAGGCTTTTGGAAAAGCACCTCCTCGATAAATTACGGGACCACAAGCAGAGGTAAATGTTTTTAAATAATTATTTTCATCCAAAACACCATCAATATAGCCACGATTGACAGCGGTTGCCTGGATTGGAAATACACGACGATCGGAAACGATCACCTCATTTTCACCAGTATCATTTTTAAATAAAGGATTTTGATTCATTAAGTTTGGAAGGAAAAAGTCGCCATAAAGCGGATTAGAATTGTCATTATAAAAAAGACGCCCGACATCATCATGAGTCATTCCCCATTGTCCTCGGAAAGAAGTCCTTTCTTTTAGCCATTCCCCATTTTTTAAACGATATCTAAAAACACTTTTAGCAGAATAAATCCAGTTGTCAATATTTAAATCTAAAGCATTTGCCTGATGCTCTACATTACCTCCGCTGACATACTCCGGATCAACTAAGGTTTTATGACCTGGTTGATCACCATCGATTTCCACAAACCAAAGATTAGGAGGTTCTGCATATAATAAACCACCATAACATAACTTCATTGCTCGGGCTAAAACTAAACCATCTAAAAAGGTTTTTGCTTTTTCAAAATGCCCATCCTTATTTTCATCTTCTAAAATCAAAATACGACCTACTGGTTCTTCTTCACCAGTACCATCAATATTTGGCATGTAGCCAGGCATTTCTAAAACCCATAGTCTTCCTTCATTATCAAAATCTATAGCAATAGGTGATTTTATTAAAGGCTCAGATGCTACGACACTCAAGTCAAAGCCAGATTCGATTTGGTACGCGTCAAGATTTATAGTAGGCTCAGATGAAGGGTTTGAACAGGAGAAAAAAGAAATAATAATTATAGAGAAATAAAAGATCCTCTTTTTGAGCCATATAGTCATAGGAAAGCAAAGGTAAGTAGCAAAAAACGAAGTTTAGATTTTATTCAATGTTTTAACGCCTTTTTTTAAAAAATAGATTTTAGAAAGTTTTGTTGATGGTGTCAGATCATAGGCCAGACAATTGTACCTGAAATCAAATCGGGTATTTCTACCCTATATAGAAGGCTTTGTTTTGTTGACCTTTGAAGCGTTAATTAAACTTAACAGGATCATTAATACTATTAGAAAACTCTTTTGATTTAAGATCAAATGCATCACTTCTATCCCATAGTATAAAGACCCACCCAAATAATAATAGATAGCGTAGAATTATTTTTTCAACCTTTTAAATTCGAATTATGAAATCGAAAGTAAAAACAAAAGCCAGACCAAAAGCTGCGGCAAAAGCGGCATCAAAAACAAAAGCTAGACCAAAAGCTAAACGTAAGACTAGATCAAAAACAACAAGAAGAAGGACGTCTCAAGTTATGGGAATTCCTACAGGTGGATTTAATTTTCCTCTTTCAAAAACAACTCCTACGAAGTTGACCCCTGAGACTTTACAAAAGCAATTGAATAATATCGGACTTAATTGTGGAGGAACGCATACTCGCTTTTTGGAGCAGTATATTAATAGTGTTAAACATTCAATTAAAGATGGTAAGACACAATCCATGGGTATTTATGATGGTAATGGTCAAAAGCCAATGGGGCAGGCTGCTGCTGCAATGTTACTTGAAAAAGATTCAACAGCCGATACGTCTACGTTGAAAAAATCTTCAGAAGCGAATTGGGCACCAGGAACTGAAGTGTCTGCTTACATTCCAAAACTGGAATATATTCAGTATGCAGAACATTTTAATTGGTTAAAGAGCCCAGAAGGTTTAGGTACTTTGTTCGGGGGATTAGGACCAACAACAAATAATTACTCAGGAACAGAAGCTACAGTGGGTGCGATTAAAACACAGTTTGTACAATTAGCAACAAATGCCTCAGCAATTCTAGTAAATGGATTGGACAAAACAGATATAGAATCTGTTTTTTCAAATGCAATTGCTCCTGTAACAGATTCTAATGCTTCTAACTATGACAAGAAAGGAAGTAAAGTGATCTTCTTAGTAGATAATTATGATCCGGCAACTCAACAAGTGGATGGCTTCGGTGTCCTTACTGCTGATTGGCATTTGACGATTTCTGATTATAAAGTTAAGAAGCAAAGCCCTAAACATGCTTATACACTTGAAATTACAGTTTGGGCAGTTCTCTACTATAATACACAAGATTGTGATCGGGATTATAGTAAAGCTTTAGCAAAATTTGGCTCTAGCTAATTATAAGATTTCGCCTTCATACAAATAAGGCAAAATCAAACTATTCTTAATTAGACCTTGCAAAAGGTTTCTTTCTTTAAACTATATAAAATATCATATATCATGAGTATTCCAGTTCATCCTCAAATTCAGATTTTTACAGATCGACCTGCAGCAGATGCAGCTACCTTTGGGAAAAGTTTAATTATCGATTCTAATACAGACTATGTCGATGTTTGTGTTTTATACGGCGCTGATTTAAAAAATGTAGGCGCATTAGATAATACCGCCTCAGAAGCTTCAAGTTCTTACAGTAAAAGTGTTACCACTGGGTTTACTTTTTCTTCTACCCAGAAAATTGATATCACTGCAACAGTTGGTGTTAATGTGGAAATAGTAACCGCTAGCGTAAGTGTTTCAGTTGGTATTTCTTTTACAGAAACCTGGAACAAAAGTCAAACGGTAACTTTAGCAGTAAATGCTCCTGCAGGAGCTAAAGCATTTATTTACCAAGGTTATCTGATGGCATCGGTATTAAGATTTAACGCCTCTGATGGATCTTATCAATACCAAAGCAACGGAAAATTTTTGACGGAAGCATTGACGACGTCAAAGAATGAGTTAGTTGTTCACGGTACGTAAATTAAACGTTGATTTAAATAACCTGATTTTGTTATTGCTTTTATGGCCATAAAAATTGGGTTGGTTTCAACTTCAATATTGTGTGAAAGTGAGGCCCTTTAAACGCCTCACTTTCTCTTAATCTTTTATAAAAATCAATAAAATGAATCCTGAAAATAAGAATAGCGCTTGGGTGCCTCGATCAAACGTATGGGGATATACTCCGAAGTTGCAGCAATTACAACAAGAAAAACATTTTGCTCATTTAGAAGAAATAGGTGGAAATGAATTCAAGGGTAAAGGAATACTTGAAAAAAACGTCAAGATTAAATCGAATACCTTACAAATTGATCGATTAAAAAGTGCGTTTGTAAAAATAATTGCAGAAGCAGCCTCCACTTTAATAGTAGAGATTGATCAAAAAAAGATAGAGCACCTGTTTTTAAAAACGAAAGAATTTTTAATTCATGAGGATTCGGTAATTCCTTTTACACAATCTTATTCTAAGTCGATATATCTGGTTAAAAACTTTAATACTGAAGAGGAGACTATAGACGGTTTTGGTGTTTTTTCTATCAGTTGGGATTTAGATATTCATAAAGATAAGGAGGGGCAATTTAATCATGACCTTCAGGTTAGATCTTGGGCGTTTTTGTATGAAGACTTAGCATGTTTGAATAAAGACTATGAAAATGTATTAACTCAGTCTCTAGAGGTAGCTGTTTAAAATTGAAAACAATTTAAAAATCCAAGTCAAAATGAATAGAGTAGTAATTACCGGTTTAGGAGTCGTCAGTCCAAATGGTATTGGTCTAAATGATTTTTCGAATGCTTTGAAAAACAATACATCCGGAATCCGAAATATTCCAGCTCTTAAAGAAGCCAGCTTTGAGTGTCAGGTCGGAGGAATTCCACCGCTTCCTGAAACTTTAAAACAGCAATATTTTACACCAAGAGAAGTGAAAAAGATTCTGAATACTGGCATGATCTACGGAGTGATTGCAGGTATTGATGCCTGGACGGATGCTGGCTTGGAACGAATGTCGAAAAAGCAAGAACTCCCGGATTGGGACAGTGGTTGTATTTTTGGTGTAGGTAGCCCCGGTTTGGAAATGATGCGGGATGGCATTCATCAAATAGATGATGGGAATGTGAAAAAATTGGGTGGGCGATATATACAAAGAACAATGACTAGCGGTATTAGTGCGCACCTTGGTGGAGTTCTAGGATTAGGGAATCAGGTTAGTACAAACTCGTCAGCTTGTAATACAGGAACAGAAGCTATACTGATGGCTTATCATCGGATCAAATCAGGGCAAGCCAAACGCATGCTGGCTGGAGGTTGTGATGGCAATGGTACTTATATCTGGGGAGGTTTTGATTCGATGCAGGTTTTAAATAGTCACTCTAATGAAAATCCTACGCAGGCCTCGCGTCCTTTAAGTGCATCTAGAAATGGTTTTATACCTGGCTCAGGCGCTGGAGCAATGCTTTTAGAATCGCTCGAAAGTGCTCAACAAAGAGGTGCAAAAATTTATGCTGAAATTTTAGGAGGCTGTATTAATTCAGGAGGCCAAAGAGGAGGAGGGAGTATGACTTTTCCGAATCTCGGTGGCACTGAAATTTGTATAAAACGTGCCCTCGCTGATGCTAGTGTATCACCCGATGAGGTATCAGCTATCTCTGGTCATCTGACTGGAACCAAAGGTGATGTTTTAGAAATAGAAGCTTGGGTAAAAGCACTGGAGAGAAGTGGAAAAGACTTTCCTCCTATACAAGCATTGAAATCAATGATCGGTCATTGCCTTGGTGGTGCAGGTGCGATAGAATGCGTAGCTGTTGCCGTTCAGCTGTATAAAGACTTTTTTCATGCATCGCTTAACTGTGAAGACCTTGATGAAGCAATTACAGAAAAAATTGACCCAGCTCAAATCCCACAAGAAACTATCAATCAGTCAGGTTTTAAAATTATAGCAAAAGCAAGTTTTGGCTTTGGAGATGTAAACTCTTGTGCTGTTTTTAGAAAATGGGAGGAAAGCAATAATTGATACTTAATTTATTAACCATTAAAATGATCAAAAATGTTAAACCAAAAAGAACTCTTTAGCACTTTAAAAACTATAATCGTTCCTTTTATGGACCCTCAGGATGAAGCTTGTTTTGAAGCTTTAGAAGAGAAAAAAGCAAATGCAGAATTTAAGGACGACCTTGGAATTGATTCCATTGATATTGTTGAAATAGTAATAGAGATTGAATCTGAATTTGAGATGCATTTTGAAAATGAAGACATTGAAAACATTGTAATGATTAAGGATGCTATAAATGTGATTTTATCTAAAAGAGATCTAAAAGCCGCTTAAGTATGACTTCAATCCTATAAGTTTTTTCAAGAAATACTTCAATCGTATGTTTCTTTTGTCCCAAAAACTACCGGGACAAAAGAAACATACAAAATCAAATTCTTATTATTCCCTGATCAAAACCCACAATATTTCTAAAAAAAGAATCAAATCCGATTAATTTGCCTATATTACTTAGAACAAGACATAAAAAAAATTGTTCTTTGAATATGACCACTAAAAACATCATTCCCCAAACAGCTATTTCCACCAAATTACTTTACTTTGAAGAGCTAAAGCATCAAGATCCAAATAGAGATTGGCTCTTATTGGTGCATGGTGCAGGAGGGAGTACCCGAACCTGGAAAAAGCAGCGAGATGATTTAAGCGCAAACTATAATGTGCTCATTGTGGATTTGCCGGGTCATGGTGAATCAAAGCATCGTCCAATTGAGGCAAAGGTCTACGACTTTGATATTATTAGCCATAAGGTTTGGGAAATTGTAGATTATTTGAAAATTAAAAATATTCATTTGTTAGGGGTTTCTCTTGGCGCTATCATCGTCATGAAAATGAGTAATCTTAGACCTGATAATGTAGCTTCTGTAGTCGTTGCCGGTGCAATCGTTCGTTTAGACACAAAGATGCGAGTTATCGCTTCTTTAAGTTTAAAATTGGCAGAAATCTTTGGCTTTGAAAAACTATACAAGTTTGTTGCATGGCTGGTTTTACCCAAAAAAAATCATAAAAGATCCAGAGATATTTTTATTCGAGAATCCAAGCATTTGACAGATGAAGAATTCCGGAGATGGACTGCCATGTATGGAAAGTGTTTGAATGATACTCTGGTCCAAATCTATAATGCAGTCTCAGATATTCCGACCATATTGATCATGGGAGCACAGGATCATTTCTTTTTAAAACAAGCAAAAAAATACGTTGCTATCCACAAAAATGTTCAACTAAGTATTGTAGAAAAATGTGGACACATTGTTAATCTCGAAAAAGCCGACCTTTTTAATAAAGTCTGTTTACAATTTTTAGCTTCCCTAAAAACATCCGTTTAATCAAATTATCGACTATATTTTCGAAAATTTAGCAAGGAATAGAATAATTGTTTTGCTTATGTATGTCATCCATAATGAAAAACGTGTTCTGTTATGAAAAAAAATTGGAATATTTCTTCTCATTAATTATATTAGCACCTCCTTAGCTTTCTGCCAAAGACCTTACACAAACTTTAGAATCTGTATCGTTCGTGACTTGTTCGCTTGGACAAGTATTTCTTAATGCAGAATAGTCAATAAACGAGAATATGAAAAAGGAAGCCCTGTTCACTTTACTACTTTGTTTAGTATTTGCTAACCAAATTCTAGCGCAGAAAACCATCCGTTGTTATTCCGATGAAAAAACCGAAGCGCATAAAGAATTAGACCTCGACTATTATCGAAGTCTTCAAGCACCAATTCCTAAAAATAATGCTGCCAGACAGATGATGGATGTGATCATCATTCCTGTCCATGTAATTA
Source organism: uncultured Saprospiraceae bacterium (assembly GCA_964467425.1). Classification (GTDB taxonomy): domain Bacteria; phylum Bacteroidota; class Bacteroidia; order Chitinophagales; family Saprospiraceae; genus JAHDHW01. The sequence continues at coordinate 1,978 of CAYXQH010000170.1, read as the reverse complement.
TTGTTCACCCACCTGGACAAGCTGTCGGAACTGGTGTAAACTTTTCGATGGATCATATCCAATCTCAGATAGATGTTCTAAATGAAGATTTTCGAAGAACTAATGAAGATGCTTCAAACACACCTCCTGAATTTGCAGCAGATGATTCAATGATCGAATTTTGTTTAGCCGTGATCGATCCTAATGGAAATGATACTGATGGAGTGACCAGATACGGGACCAATGATAATCTCGATGATGATGAGTTTGCTATAAAAAGTGCTACCGGATGGCCTCGAACTGATTATCTAAATATTTGGGTTGGTCCAAACCTCGGAGGAATTCTTGGCTGGGCTTATCTGCCAACCACTACTGGACTTCCTAATGCTACCTTAGATGGAATTGTTGTAGCAAGTAATACTTTTGGAGGACCAGGATTTGCTACTGGAGCACCTTATGATTTAGGACGAACTGCAACCCATGAAGTTGGTCATTATTTAGGTCTTCGTCATATTTGGCGAAATAATGGTTGTGGAGCGGATGATGGATTTGATGATACTCCTCTTCAGGATAATGAAAACTTCGGTTGTCCAAATCATCCTAGCCCAAGCTGCGGAAATGCAGGAGACATGTTTATGAATTATATGGATTATGTGAACGATGATTGTATGAATTCCTTTTCTACGGAGCAAGGAGAATACATGCAGTTGATTTTAAATACCTCAAGAGCTAGCCTTTTGGATGCTGCAAATACACTTTGTAGCGCTGGAGGTGTCCCCTTAACCATTGAGCTCGTTGATATAACAGATGTTTTATGTTTTGGTGGCAATACAGGTTCTGTTACCGTTCAGGCTTTTGGAGGAAATGGAGATTATACCTATTCGATTGATGGAGGTACACCGCAAACAAGTAATACCTTTACCGATTTATTTGCAGGGTCACATGTAGTAACTGCGAGCGATAGTAATGGCGAAAGTATTTCGATTGATATTTTTATAAATGAACCTTCACAGCTTATTCCAAATATTGATGTTACGGTTAATGTTTCTTGTTTTGGATACAATGACGGATCAATAATAGTAAGCGCATTTGGAGGAACACCCGGTCCAGGAAATATCTATAATTATAGTATTGATGCCGGACCTTATTCACCAGTAAATATTTTTGAAAACCTTAGTCCAGGACCGCACATCATTTTTGTTCAGGATGATAACGGTTGCGAAGTATCGATTGATGGATTTATTATTGAGCCAGAAGAATTAAATACACTTACTGAAGAGTTAACAGATGTTACATGTTTTGGTGAGGAAGATGGATTAATATCGGTTGTTACTATTGGAGGTAATCCATTATACACTTATTCGATTGATCAAACCAATTTTCAAGTAGAACCGATTTTTATAGACCTGGCTCCTGGTGATTATTTAATGACGACTTTAGATAATAATGGTTGTGTCGATGAATTAGAATTTAATGTTGCGGAACCGGACTTATTAGAACTCAGTATTACCGATTTGCAAAATGTACAATGTTTTGATGAAAACAATGGCGTCTTGGTTTTAGAAGCAACAGGTGGGACTTCAACCTATCAATATTCCATAGATAATGGTATTAATTATCAAGATAGTCCAACATTCGAAAATCTAAGCCCTGGTTCTTATGTTATCTCTGCTTTGGATATAAATAATTGTTTTGTTGGAGATGAAATAGAAATTACTGCACCAGAAGAATTGGTCTTGGAAGTTTTGGATCAGACAGATGCAGGTTGCGCTGGTCAAGCAGAAGGATCAGTTTCTCTAACTGCTGCTGGAGGTTCTGGAAATAATCTATTTATTCATGGATTGGATACCTTGACTGGAGATACGGTACAATTTGTTGACCTGCCAGCGGGGACGATTTCTGTGATGGTAGTTGATGCAAATGAGTGTAACTCAGCAATGGAGGTCGAAATTGCAGAAAGCGAAGCAATCATCTTAGATACACTGAGCCTGATTGATAT
>CAYXQH010000169.1:0-10148 GCA_964467425.1 uncultured Saprospiraceae bacterium | reverse complement strand
CGAAGTTTGACTGTATATCTTTCAAGTGGAGCTTTTCTTAAGTCCAAATATAATTAATTATTATGTAAATTATATAAAGACGTTTAATAAAATTAAAAATATTTTTAATATGAGTATTGTTTTGTTAGGAATTGAATCTTCTTGTGATGACACCTCCGCATCTATTCTAAAGGATGGTGCAATTCTAAGCAATTGTGTTGCCAATCAAGAGATTCATAAATTGTATGGAGGGGTTGTTCCTGAAGTAGCATCTCGTGCTCATCAGGTTAATATAATCCCTGTGGTAGATCAGGCAATCAAGAAAGCAGGCATTTCTAAGAACGACATTAATGCGGTTGCTTTTACCAGAGGTCCGGGTTTAATTGGTTCTCTGATTGTTGGTGTTTCCTTTGCAAAATCTTTTGCGATGAGTCTCGGCATTCCCATTATAGAAGTGAATCATATGCAAGCACATGTTCTCGCGCATTTTGCTGAAGATCCGAAACCAGATTTTCCATTTTTATGCCTGACTGTTTCAGGTGGTCATACTCAAATCGTTTTGGTAAAAGATCATTTGACCATGGAGGTGCTTGGGCAAACCATTGACGATGCTGCAGGGGAAGCATTTGATAAGACTGGAAAAATCATGGGACTAGACTACCCTGCCGGTCCTTTGATTGATAAATACGCGAAAGAAGGAAAGCCCGTTTTTGATTTTCCAGAACCGAAGATTCCAGAGCTTAATTTTAGTTTTAGTGGCCTTAAAACTTCGATTTTATATTTTCTAAAAAAGAACCTAAAAGAGGATCCTGATTTTATTCAAAAAAACAGAAATGATATTTGTGCAAGTGTGCAGGAACGGATTGTGAGTATTCTTATGAAAAAACTAAAAAGGGCTGCAAAACAAACAGGGATTAAAGAAATAGCGATTGCTGGGGGTGTTTCTGCAAATTCTGGATTGAGACAAGCTTTAACGGATACAGGAATTGAGCTTGGTTGGAATACGTATATTCCGAGCTTCCAATTTTGTACAGATAATGCAGCTATGATTGCAGTGACCGGATATTATAAATATTTGAATGGTCTGTTTGCGGAGCAGGATATTAGTCCGACAGCGCGGTATAAGATATAAATCAGGTAGTCAGATAAGGCCGTTGATTCCGGACTAAAATGTTGGGTTAAGTGGGCTGGAGGGGATAGTAAAATATAAAACAAAGGTGAGGAGTGAAAGGTGATTATGATTTTCACCTTTCACTCTTCATTTATATTTAAAACTCTTCGATGAGTTTCTTTTTCATTTTTGCGAATTCTTTCTCCGTGATCACACCGGAATCTTTCAATTCTCCAAGGTTTTTCAACTTTGCTAAGACATCATCTGAATCATCTTCTTCAGCTGTTGGTACAGGAGGAGGTGTTGCATCTTTAGCGGAGCTTGGTTCTGAAAAAGCTGGTGTTGCTACTTCTTCTACATCTCCTTCTTTCGCTTTTTTATTCATCTCTTTAGCTACCTTCTTACCTTTTTCAAACTTCTCCTTATAATATTTGCGTAACCGATCCGGATCAAAATCTAATATTGTTCCGCCTGTGCTAAAGTGTTTTTTGAAAACTTCTCCTAAAGCATAGGTAGATGCTCCTGCGAAGACAGAAACTGTTGCACCGCCAATCACTGATCCAACGCCTGGAATCAATTTAATGATACTGCCTGCTCCTAATCGGGCCAGTGTTGAACTGGTAAGAGAGGTAACGATGGCTTTTCCTTGCGTCTCCTGAAAATCAATCTCATAAGTTCTGCAAAGCTGTCGAATCATATCTAGCTGTAAGGCACTTACTGCAAAGATATCAGCGATTAAAACAGGGATTAAACCGGCTCCCATAGACCAAATAACGTGATTTCGAATAATCGTATCTGCATGTTTATCACGATCATTATTACTGTTACTCATAATTGTCTTTTTTACTTTTTTAAATGTAGCTCCACCTACTTTTTTCAGTGTTTTACCTACTATTTTACGTTTTTTCATTTTAAAAATGATTAGTACAGTACTAATTTACACATTCTTCTGCTTTCTGTTTCGTTTTCTCGACAATTAACGTTGAGGATTAGACGAAAGCAGATCAAAGGTGAAGGGTGAGGAGTGATGAGTGAAGTTTTTCCTCATCACCTCTCACCCCCTCAGTCATCACCCTTGTTTTACTCTCCTACTTTTACGCGGATGCCTTCTGAATGGCTGGTAAACTCCGGAGCATACATACACTGTATCGTCGTAATACCATTTGAAAAGTCGCCATTATGAATCACCCGCATTGGATATTCAAAAACATAGGTTCCTTTTGGGAGATAGCTGATAAAAAAGTTAGTCGCAGCATCTCTGGTACTTTCGTAGTATCCCAAACCACCTTGCCATTTATAGGTACTTAAAACATTCATCGGTTCAAAACCTGAAGCCCGCATATCTTTCATGTGTACATATTCCATATCACGATCCACACGAAGCTCTATTCGGACCTGTAGTTTATCGCCTGGAGCAAGTTTTGCACCATCGCTAAGCAAATCCATTTGAGGGCCTCTATCTGTGTTTTTCACCTTAAACAATTTTTTATTGATCGTTAAAGGTGTCTCTTCGAAGGTTTCAATTTTATCAAGTTGCTCAAAATACTGCCAATACAATGCGCCCCAAGCCACAACTTTATTTGGGTTTTCCACTTTGATGTTACTCATATTATTTTTAATCTCCTCTCCTCCCCAACTCGTTTTAAAATAACCGGTACCTGCTTCCGTTTGTAATTTGCTTTGATCAATTACTTTATCACCTAAGGTAATTTTTACGGGCTGATCTTCAAGCAACCAATTGTCTCCGCGACGCAATAAAGCATAGACTGCGGAGGACGTAGCTTTGGTCGTTTTCCAATTTGTTGTTTGCTTATTTTTTAATAACCAAACTTTTAAATCGTCTACTGCTTTTTCATCTTTAGCAACTTCATCAAAGACTTCAATCATTAAAGAATGCGTTTCAATGGGCAATTGATACCAATAATATCCGGTGTTATACTTCCAATACATACCCAACTCTTCGTTATTCAAGGAACGCTCTTTTAATGATTTGACAATATCTTTTGGTGTATTTCCACCTTTATCAAATCGCTGTAAAGCAAGGGCAATCATTCCTTCTGAATACATGCCTTTGTCCAACCAGTATTTTTCGGCCTGACCTAAATAATAATTAACAGCATTGTTCGAACTATTTTTAATAGGAATATCTCTGAAGAACGATCGAGCATATAAATAATGAACTGCCATATTATCTAAATGATCTTTTTCTATATCTCCACCATATCTTTTTATTCGACGCAATAAATCATCATGGTGATCTTTGATGCGATCATCAATATAGCCTACTGCTTTTTTCAAAACATTATTAGTTCTATTATCTGCTCTCAATTCTTTGACACCTAATTCATTCAAATGGCCCATGCCTTCAACAAGATACTGTGTAATATACCAGCTATCTCGTCCTCCCGGGAACCAGGCAAAACCACCATTACTTAATTGTCGATCATTAATGGTATTTAAAGCTTTCGCTGATTCTCTACTCATACGATTCAGATCAAAAAGCAACCCTATATTTCGCTTTTGTTGCTCTTCACTTTGAGCTTGAAGGACCCATGGCGTTTCTTCTAAAAGCGCTGTTTTCAGTTCCTGGTTTTTAGTCAAATTACTTTCCATTGCCCCGATAGCTATCGGGGTCCCCTTCCATTGATCAAATACACGTTTGACTTTTGGATGGGCATTCGCAACGGAAGTAGCCAATGCATTTGCATAATATCTGCTAAAAATCTGCTCTGTACATTCGTAAGGGTAATCCATCATGTATGGCAAAGCCTGTACGGCATACCAAGCAGGGTTCGAGGTATATTCCAAGGTCATGCGATGATGCGTGAGCGTATTCGAACGACTGGCCTTTTCCATTGCTTTGAAGGTAAAGTCTTTCGTTTGATTGCCTCGAACGGGTAACGGTTTTGTTTCAGTCACCAACATACGGTTGGTTAAAACTGGAAGCGCACTTTCTTCTCCATCCGAAAAGGTGGAAGACTTTGCAATAACCCGATGTGTTACAGCGCCCATTTGTCCTACAGGTATTTTCAATTTCCAGGCTAATCGATCGGATTGACCAGCTTTAGCTGTAAAGGAAATCTCATTCGATACATTTCCAAGTTTTGCATCAATTGGCTCCATACTAATTGCATCGAATAGCTGAAGCGTTGCTGTTCCACTTAATTCTTTTTCCGTAAGGTTACTCACTTTGGCAGTAAATTCAATTTCATCTCCTTCCCGGAAAAACCTTGGCGGATTTGGTAGCACCATTAAGTCTTTTTGAGTAACGATTTCTTTACTGGTAAAACCTAATTGTAAATCTTTGGTATGTGCCATCCCCATAAACTTCCATTTGGTCAAGGCTTCATTCATTTTAAATTGAATGATCACATTTCCATCCTGATCCGTTTTTAATTCTGGAAAAAAGAAAACAGTTTCTTTTAAGTTGGTACGAATCTGTGGTGGGTTTTCTGCTTGCTCTTCTTCTGTCCATTCCGTTTCCCCACCCAATACTTCTTCTTCAGGAACTGCATCCATTGCTACTCCATCAACATTTGCTTCTCGCATTTCGTTTGTTCGCGTTTTTCCTGCTCGCTTTGAAGCCTTTGGGCTTGGTGCTGCACTTTCTGCATCTTCCATCATCGGTTCGGCCTGCATAGACATGACCTCATCTTTATAAACTCTTCCATATCTATTATATTCAAAATAATTAAACCCAAACCAGTTCAATGATTCGTAGGTTCTGCTTTTTGAACTATGTTTCACCCCTCGATGCCAATTATAATGTAATTCCCGACCGTTTTCTGTATTGTAACCATTGACTCTCCAGGACATGCGTCGATAGTTAAATGGGAAAGGATTGAGGCTCCAATTGTTTGGTGCAAATGCATCAAGAGAAGCATCATACATTCCAGCAACCATTTCAGCCATCACTTTTTCTTTCTTAGGTCCGCTTACTTTAATCTGCCAGGTTTCATCCTGCCCTGGATAGAGTTTATCTCTAAAGGTTCCATATTCAATCGTTAGATTTTTATTAGACCATGGAACTGAAATGGTATAAGCATTATTATAGTTTCTATTATTTTTTGTAAAATAAATGTTGTAAAAAAGATTGCCACGATGCACCTCTTCTATCGCTTTAGTTTCTCTCATTAACTCATTGACAGTCAGCCACTTTCTTGAAATTCGCTCTCCAGCAAATTCTACCTCTACCAACATTCTGAGATCCTTGTCAAATGATCCAAAATACCATTCTGCAATACTTCCCGGCTCCACAATTGTTTTTTCCATAACATGGAAATAGCTCTCATTGGAAGGGACTTTTTTATCATTTAAATCATAAACGGTGATAAAACGTTTAAGCTCGATAGCTTCGCCAAAAGCATCTTTGGTCGTCAAGGTAAAAGCATATTTACCGGGCTTTAGTTTGGTAGACGCCAGGCTGAGTTCTTTCGATTTTTCGGTATCAAAAGCAGATTCGAAAACCGTTGATCCAACTTTCCAATTTTTTACTTCGTCTTCATCTTTGAAGGCAAGATGAGGAAAAGCATTGGTAAACTCCGACTCCGTCATTAAGTACTGATCAGGTTTTCCCCAATAGCGTTGAACATATGTTTTTGAAGGAGAGACTAACTTTTCTATTTTAAAATTTCCTTTTGCAGCTTCAAATTCTCCATTGAGATTTGTCGTGGTGATCCCAATGGTTTTCAAACTATCGGTATTATTCAAATCCGGTGTATTGAAGCTCGCTCTCAAAGCGATATTTCCAACAGAGACGCCTTTGTTCCCTGAATGTGTTTCGCCCGTTATATCAATAACATCTGCAAAGACGGTATAATAAAATTCTGGCTTTGTTTTTTTATCAATAGAAAGATCCGGGATAGCTTCGAAGGTAACTTCAAAATTTCCAGCAGCATCCGTTGTTGTTTCACCATAGGCAATTTCCATTTTCGGAGAGGAAGGTCGCCACCAGCCTCTTCGCCACCAGGGGAAGTAAGGAAACCGAGCTTCTCGTACTACACGATAAACCACCTGTGCACCATCAATATTACTTCCTGCATAAGCTTTGGCATTTCCAGTCACGGTCACTTCATCACCTAATTTAAAACTTCCTTTTACCGGATCGATTTTCACTTCAAACTTAGGTCGCTTGTATTCTTCTACTCTAAAATATTTCTGGGCTCTATTATTTCCTGAAATGGCTGCAATAGACATCCTTCCCGTTAAGCCACTGTTAGGTGCTGTAAAAGAACCATTTATTGTTCCGTACTCATTCGATCGCAATTGAAGCGTTTCAACAACTTGCCGATTGACGTCTCTCAATACGACTTCTATATTTTCATTTGGTAGAATCGTTGGTTTTCTATCTTTATCATAAAGCACTAAAAGTCCTTTAAAATAAATAAGCTGACCAGGTCTGAAAATTTCTCGATCCAAAAAGAAATGGACCATTCGGTTTGTTTTTGTATTGCTATAGATCCGATTATTAGAAGCTCTTGAATTAAGAGTTAAGACATCTTTTCCTTTTGATAATCTAACTTTAAAATTCTTTCCCGTTGCTCCTGGCATATCTGAAAAGCCATCTTGGTCGGTCATCGACTCCCCTCTTCTTTTTTCTTCATATTTCCTCAAAAGGCTATTATATTTGTCTTCATAAAACTCTAGTTTAACTCCTGGCATCGGATGTCCGGTATTTCGATCTGTCACAACGAATTCTGCTTTCCCATCACTATCATTGCCATAAGCGTAAGCTATATTCGAAGTATGGAAATATAAGTATTGGAATGTTTTAGAGTCTTGAGTAAAACTTTCCCCATTCGACATTAAAAGAATGTAAGTTCCTAATGGCAAGGGGTCAATTTTATATTCCACAGCATGGTTTCTATAATCTCCAGGATCAGGTAAATTGATCGAAAAGCTGCGTAAAGGGCTCATATTTTTCAAATATTCATCCTTTCTTTCATAATCCATCTGCTCGATTTTATCCTTTTCTTTTGAAGAAACCTGAATGATTCTTCCATAAAGATTAGTGATGTTTTTATAGGAGATTTGCATCAGAATAGGCTTATTTGGCAAATTGACCTGTTCTGTTTGAAAATTTAAATTCTTATCCAGAATGCGTCCTTTAAGACTTCGGCATTGATCCGCTCCAATAGATTCAGGATATTTTTTAATTGCTGCCTCGCAAATCTCTAGTGCCTTTTTCAAATAAAATTCTTTTTCTGAATCTTGTCCTGGTGTGTAATCAGCACCGGCATTTACATAGTAAGAAGCAATGTTATGACTCACTTCTGCTTCAATGGGTTTTCCAGCATATTTTTTCTGAAAATTCTCCAGTCGCTCTAAGTAGATTTTATCTTTGTTCGGAATGATTGCATTATCATAAACAAACTTTAGTCGTTGTAAATTAGCATGAACTAATACGTAATCCGACTCATCATTAAGATGAAAATCTAATTGTTTTTGAAATAATTTTAGAAGCATCAACTTTTGCGAAGTCGAATCTTTGGATTCAAAATTATAATTAGTAAAAGTTGAAATATCACCAAACGCTTCCGGTTGATTGATATAAAATCGATAAGCCGGCTGGGGTAAATAGTTTCGTTCATTGGAGAAATAGGTGACAGCCCGAAAAACTAAGAAGTCATATAAGGTAGGCGTCAATGTTTCTACTGTAATCTTAGTATTTAAAATAGCTTGAAAGTCTTCAATACGAACTTGCTGTGTTTTCTCGTCATTGATTGAAGAAAGATAAAGCGCTGTTGAACGTTCTGTCAATTGACCAATTGTCCACGTTTGCATATCCGCTGGAATAAAATCTCCTAACTCCGTACGATCTTGAATCTTCCAATAGTTTTGATCCAGATAGCGCATATACATTTCTGCCATCATGGATTCAAGAATTTTATTTTGAGGAAAGCTTGCCTTTTCAACATGTACTTCCATATCCTGAATCGTTTTCACAAATCCGTCTTCCTCTAATTGCGTTTGATATTTCCCAAGATAAATCAAACACTTTATAATTTGCGCTGTTTCATCTTCTTTTTGAACGCGCGTGTAGAGCTCTTGTACTTTTTCTAAAGCTGATTTTGGTAATCTTTTTCGATCCAGAGAGTCAATCGTTTTCCACTCATTCTCGTAGTCATTATTATTGAGTTTTATCATAGTCTGGTCATTCGTATTACTGGCTTGTTTAGCATTGCTTTGTTGCTTATTGCAAGCAATTAATAAAAAGCAAAATAAGCTCATTGAAAAGAAAAAATTTTGTTTTGTCATAAGTCAACTGATTTGTTGATGTTTTCAAAAATACACCCTTAGGATTTCTCTAATTGGATGCATTTAATTGGGGTATTACATAAAACAGGATTTTTTTTAATGGTTTTTTAACGTTTAAAATAGTATTTGATGTTGTGACCAGTTTGAAACTGGTTAGTACAATACCATTCTAGTTATTTTACCCTTTATATTCCTTTGAAAACTTAAATGAGTTTTTAACTAGGCGAATCTATGAACATCAACTTCCGCATTCAAGGCTTTATTATCTAAAAGGTAGTCGACCATTTCCTTCGCCCAGAATGGCCCTAGAGAGGCGCCTTTTGTACCTAAACCATTAAAGATAGCAATATTTGAATACTTCGGGTGCATTCCAATTACAGGTCTGCGATCTTTAATTGTGGGACGAATGGCAGCTTTATGATCCAGTATTTCAAAAGGCAATTTGAGTGTTTTCTTCAATTTTATAATAAAATCTTCCTTAAAGCTATTTGTTGGTTTATCATCCGGAGCATTCCATTCATAATTACTTCCAGTCCAATAAACATCTTCTCCCAAAGGGGCAATCATCAATTTATTTTTGAGCAAATGTTCCCAATTTAGTCCAGGAATTTTCAGGAAAAGTACTTCTCCTTTTGCTGGTTCGAAGGGTATAAACTGAAATAAAGGATTGAATCGAGCTTGATGGCCTTCGCAGAATATGATCTTATCTGCTTCAATATTATCAAACTTAAAACCTGGATTATCAGAAGATAGTTCCTGATAGGCTACTTTTCGAAAATCGATTAAATCATGTTTTAAAAAATAGTTTTTAAACTCTGCAATCAATAAAGGTAAATCTACCTGTGCAGCGGGTTTAATCTCTCCAATATCGAAAGGTAAATGAAACCAATCCGCTAAAGATTCCATGTTCTTATATTCCTGCATGTATTTGCTAAAACCTTCCCAGGAAGATCGTGCATACCAATCATTGACATCTTTATTTCCATGTAAAAATCGAATAACGGAGCGATCATAAAATAGCTTTTTACCGAAAAGGGATTCCAGTTTTTGATAGTATTCTTTTGCGAAAGGTAGAAACTCATCAATTCGCCAACTCTTTGCAAATCGTCTTCCTGTAATTGGGTTGATAATCCCAGCGGCGATTTGAGAAGAAGCTCCTGTATGTTGGTGATCGAATATTCGAACAGACTTCCCTCGCCCCATAAGCTGAAAAGCTAAAAGGCTTCCCGCTATTCCCTGCCCGATGATGATATAATCTACTTTGTCTTTCAAAAATTTTATTTTAAATCAGTTATTTTTAATAGGATCATAATTTAATGGATTGTTTTTTTGACACGGAGTCTCACGGAGTTGACACAGATTTTCACGGAGTATTTATTTCCATGTATAACAATGTTACTTTTATAGATTTTTTAAAAACTCGCGATCTGCTTTTTTAAGCTTTGCCACTACCAGATCATAAGAATGGTCAATCAATTCTCGCAATAATTTATCAGGAACATTCTCTTCAAAATGCACCGTATTCCAATGCTTTTTATTCATATGAAAACCTGCATAGATGAATTCATAAGACTCTCTTAATTCAATCGAATATTCTGGATCGCATTTTAGATTTACCGTAAACTCCTCTCGATCAAGTCCCGTAAGTGCAAACATTTTTCCCATCACTTTAAAAACCAAGGTTACTTCATCAAAAGGGAAAGTTTCCTCCACTGCTTTTTTTGAAAGACAATATTCACGAAATACTTCAATATTCATATGTGGTTATGTGGTTATGTGGTTATGTGGTTATGTGGTTATG
>CAYXQH010000168.1:0-10221 GCA_964467425.1 uncultured Saprospiraceae bacterium | reverse complement strand
TCATTTACCAGTTACGACAAAGGCTAAAATCGAAAACCATAACAATTCAATTACGTTTTTAAATTATTTCTTATCTTCGCATAAAAATAAAGAAATTGTAATGACCGTTGCTTCAGCAAAAAATGCTTTAAAAAAATACTTCGGCTACGATAGCTTTCGCTCTATGCAGGAAGAAATTATAGAGTCCATTTATAATGGTCTGGATTCGCTGGTATTGATGCCTACTGGAGGTGGTAAGTCTATCTGCTATCAAATACCAGCTATTACCTTGGATGGCGTTTGTATCGTTGTCTCCCCTTTAATCTCCTTGATGAAAGATCAGGTAGAAGGACTACGTGCTAATGGTGTACCAGCTGCTTTTTTAAACTCTTCGCTTAGTACAAAAGAACAAAATGAAGTTGAAAATGATTTATACAATCAGAATATAAAACTTCTCTATGTTTCTCCGGAGAAAATGGTTTCTCAAAGTTTTTTCCCTTTACTCCAACAAGCTAAAATAAGCTTATTTGCAATTGATGAAGCACATTGTATTTCTTCATGGGGGCATGATTTCAGACCAGAATATAAAAGGCTTAGTTTTTTAAAACAACAGTTTCCTACTATTCCAATAGTTGCGCTTACCGCTACAGCAGATAAAATCACGCGAAGGGATATTATTCAGCAATTAGGATTGCAGTCACCAAAAACGTTTCTCGATTCTTTCGATCGACCAAATATTAGCTTAACCGTTCGACCTGGACAAAAACGCTTCGAACAAATCCTCGAATTTATTAGAAAGCGACCAAATCAGGCAGGAATCATTTATTGCTTGAGTAGAAAATCTACCGAAAATCTAGCTTCAAAATTAAGAGCACAAAAATTAAACGCAGAATCTTATCATGCTGGACTAGACGCAGCAAAGCGATCTCAAGTTCAGGAAGATTTTATAAAAGACGATGTATTGATTGTCTGTGCTACTATTGCCTTCGGGATGGGTATCGACAAATCAAATGTCCGTTGGGTTGTCCATTATAATCTCCCAAAAAATATGGAAGGTTATTATCAGGAGATTGGTCGAGCAGGACGAGACGGAACTCGAGCAGATGCCTTGCTATTTTATAGCTTCCGGGATGTTATGGTTATGCGAGATATTATTTCAAGTAATAATAGTGAAAACGAAGCCGTTCAATTGTCCAAATTAGAACGGATTCAACAATATGCAGACTCTTTAATTTGTCGAAGAAAGATCTTATTAAATTACTTTAGCGAAAACCTTGAAAAAGATTGTGGCAATTGTGATGTTTGTAAAAACCCACCTCAACATTTTAATGGTACAGTGATTTGTCAGAAAGCGCTTTCCGCTATAGCACGAACACAGGAAAGAGTTGGTATTCGATTACTGATTGACATTCTAAGAGGCTCACAAAGGAGAGAAATTTTAGAAAACAGGTTCGACAAAATCAAAACCTATGGGATGGGAGCAGATGTGTCTGCTTATGACTGGCAACATCTCATTGCACAGATGATTAATCTAGGTTTAATTGAAATTGCTTATGACCAACGAAATGTTCTAAAGTTAACTCCGGCAAGTAGAGAAGTACTTTTTAAAAATCGACAAGTACAGCTTGTTAAGATGACTGATATAAAAGAACGCCAGGAAAAAGAAAAATCCAAAGTCAAAACCAAAACTGTCAAAGAGCGTGTTCGGGACGAATTGTTTGAAGTCTTACGAAAATTACGTCGGGAGATTGCGCAAAAAAACGGCATGCCCCCCTATCTTGTTTTTTCAGATAAAAGCTTGGAAGAGATGGCTGCCAGCCGCCCTATTTCAGAGTTTGACTTCTCTATGATCTCTGGTGTCGGAGAAAAGAAACTGAAGCAATATGGAGAAGTATTTATGGCTGCTATCCTGGATTTTGTTAGTAAAAAATCCGGCGAAGGTGTTCAAATGACTGGCGCAACACAATTGGCAACCTTTCAACTGTATAATCGCGGATTTTCGCCACAACAAATTGCATTAGAACGTGGAATTAAAGAACAAACAGTCTATGATCATCTTGTAAAAATGTATGCAAAAGATCAAAAAATTGATATTAAACGTTTTGTCAAAACGGCAGAGATCAAAGAGATTGTAGGTGTTATTGCAGCCATGCAAGCTCCTTTTAAATTGAGAGAAATTTTTGATGCCTTAGATGGTAAATATCCTTATTTCAAAATCAGATTCTCCCTGGCTTATTTTTACAAAAAAGGAAGTTAAACAGTTTACACAATGAATAGTCCTAAGGATTTCACGCTTATTGGCGCTGGTATCATGAGCGCAACCCTTGGCGTGTTGCTCAAACAATTAATGCCAGAAGCTACCATTGCGATTTATGAACGCCTCGACCGTGTAGGTGCTGAAAGCTCCGATGCCTGGAATAATGCAGGTACAGGACATTCTGCATTTTGTGAATTAAATTATACACCGCTTCGGGAGGACGGAAGTGTCGATATTTCCAAAGCGCTCAAGATTAGTTCGTCTTTCGAAATTTCAAAACAGCTTTGGGCTTATTTGAAAAAAAATAATCTTATCAAATCAGAAAGTCCATTTATCAATGACATAGATCACATGAGCTTTGTCTGGGGAGAAGAGAATATTTCATTTCTAAAAAAACGATACGAAGCATTAGTCGAGTATGAGATGTTTAAAGACATGAAGTATTCGGAGGATCACCACGAGATTGCAGAATGGATTCCTTTGATGATGAAAGGAAGAGATCGAAAAGAACGTATTGCTGCAACTCGAATGGAAATAGGAACAGATGTCAATTTTGGCGCTATTACGAGAGGAATGATTGCGTACTTACAAACTTGTGATGGCGTCGATGTTCATCTCGGACATCAGGTTGATGATTTAACGCATGAGAAAAATGGCCATTGGAAAATAGATTTGGAAGACCTTGATACCAACGAAGAAAAAACAGTTTATAGCAAATTTGTTTTTAATGGTGCTGGCGGCGGTGCACTTATTTTATTAGAAAAATCTGACATCCCGGAAGGGAGAGGTTATGGCGGTTTTCCAGTTAGTGGTCAATTTCTAAAATGCAAAAACCCAGACGTGGTTGTGCAGCACGAAGCAAAAGTATATGGCAAAGCAGCTACTGGTTCTCCACCGATGTCAGTCCCACATCTTGATACCAGAATGTTAGATGGAAAACGCTCGCTCCTATTTGGACCATACGCTGGTTTCTCTACTAAATTTTTAAAAAACGGATCGTTCTTTGATTTGCCATTGTCTATCGAAATGCACAACGTTTGGCCCATGCTTTCAGCTGGCATGCACAATATTTCCCTGACGAAATATTTGATCGAACAGGTTTTTCAATCTGAAGAAGATCGCTTTGAATTTTTACAAAACTATTATCCGGAAGCAAAGTTTGAAGATTGGGAATTGATAACTGCTGGCCAACGTGTTCAAATTATAAAAAAAGATGAAGAGGAAGGCGGTGTCCTAAAGTTTGGAACAGAGATCGTCTGTAGCTCAGATAAATCTTTTGCTACCCTACTCGGCGCCTCTCCCGGAGCGTCTACAGCAGTATCAATAATGCTCGATGTATTACAAACCTGTTTCCCTGACAAAATGGATGCAGACAACTGGAAGGATAAGCTATCGGAAATGATCCCTAGCTATGGCAAATCCCTCATCAAAGATGGATCTCTTTGTAGACAAATGAGAAACTATACTACAGATATTCTGAAGTTAAGTTAAATCACATCGTACCCAATAAAATGAAATAGAATTATTTCGCTAAGATTTTTACATTGACAGCATTTGGTCCTTTAGGTCCCATTTCTACTTCATAAACCACTTTATCGTTTTCATGAATTTCTTCTTGAAGATTATTCACATGAACGAAAATGCTTTCTTTAGTAATATCATCAATGATAAATCCAAAGCCTTTTTCAGTGTTGAAGAATTTTACACGTCCATTACGGATCGGATCATCGTCTTCGTCCGATTTTGTCGGAACACCCAAAACGATATCTTCTACTTTGATTTCTCTTTTCTTTTTGGTAGGATCAGGCTTATCAGGGGTGAGATTGCCATCTTCATCAACATACATGATCATGTCTTCAAATGACTTTTTGCCTGCTTCTTCTCTTTCTAATTTACGCTGCTCTCTGCGTTCTTGTTTTGCTTTTTGTTTTTTTAAACGTTTTTTTTCTTTTTCTTTCTTGTTATAAGAATCTGCCATATTTAATTTTAGAATGGTGCACAAATAAATTTTTAAATCCACTTAAGGAGGAAAACTATTGGCAAAGAGACTTAAATAGGCCTAAATTCAATAAAGTTATCCATAAAGCGCTACAAACTTAATGAAATTTTAGCAGATAAAGTTCATTATCTTATGTTAAGTATTTAATAAAAGGCGCAAATTTAGCCCTTATCAATAATTTTATTCCATCCATCAGAAAAAAAAATAGCTAAAACAGATGTACTGCTTTAGCTATTTAGAGACAAAATATATAGCCTGAAAGATTTTAGTCTTTACGTGCTACATTATCATTTTTCTCACTCTTTTTACTGAAATTCTTGGTAACAGTATAAGAACCGTTTTGAAAAGAAACGATATATGATCCGTCTGCTTCTGCATCAAGATCAACAACAAAATCATTTTCTCCTTTTTGCATTTCATACGTTTGCTTCATTACAATCTCGCCCATATTAGTGGCAAGTTGGTAATCAATCTCGCCATCAACAACAGATAATACAGAGACTTTATACTGATGTTTGTCTAATTGCTCAGTTTCCTGAATTAAAAAGTTGTTGATTACATCTTTTTTTACGGGAACAACATCTGAGTAACTTTCAACACCTGCATCTTTTTGTAGTACCTTAAGTCTGTAAAATGCTTTTGTGAGTCCTAATTCTCTGTCTTCGAAAGAGAATTGTTTCATGTTTGCATCAGCAGTAACTTCTCCAATTTTTTCGAATTCTGCATCTGCGGTGAGTGATCTTTCTATTACAAAAGTTTCTCCTTCTGCAGGAGCATCTAATGTTTCCCACATAACTACAATACCAGCACCGAAATCCATCCCATCGAAAGAAAGGATGTTATCACTTTGTGCAGTAAGAGAAATACTGGATAAAAATAGAAAAGAAAGAAATAGGGATTTTTTAAATGTAGTAATTTGATATTTCATAAGTAACTGATTTTAGATACTTGTTTTATGCAAAATCCACACCAGTTTTATGATTTTATTGGCAGTACTATATTTATTTAGGCTTTAATGTGACGAGGTAAAAAATTATAGTTTAAAGAGCGCAAAGATATGAAGGAGGGCTAAGTTTGATAAAGCGAACAAGTTAGTATTTATCATTAGTCGCTTGCTAAATACTAACTTGTTGCTCTATATTTCACCTCTACCCTTTGTTTGGCTAGGTTTTTCTCTTTTTCTTTTTAGCTGCAGGGAATAATACGTTATTAAGAATCAGCCTGTATCCTGGTGAATTTGGGTGTAAAGCCAAATCTGTTTCAGGGTCATCAACAAAGTGCCGATAATCTTCCGGGTCATGTCCGCCATAAAACGTCCAAAAACCAGTGCCAAAAATCCCATGCATGTATCTAACCTCCTGAGCAGGCTTATTTTCTCCCAAAATCAAGACATCAGACTTTACAAACTGTTTTCTAAAAGAAGTCGTTTGTCCCATAAAACCCTTTACCGTTCTAGTGTGATTTTGCGTAAGCATAGTTGGAACAGGGTCCCATTTTGCTGAAAAATCAAATAAGGTAAAGTAATCCTGCTCCGGTACGATTTTCCGCTTCGTAGTATTATCTATTGAAGAGTATTCATAAACCATTGGATCCTGGACTAATTTAAAGTCTTTAAAAGCAAAGGTTTTAGAAAAATCTAATTTATCCTGCGCACTTAAATCCTGAGGATCACCATCATACATATGATCACAAATATCCAAACCTTCAGCTGCCAGTGCAATATCGTAACTATCTGTAGCAGAACACATAGCAAACATAAAGCCTCCTCCTTTCACATATTCTTTAATGTTTTTGACGACATCAAGCTTCAATTTTGATACTTTTTCATAACCTAAGCTAGTCGCTAAGGCTTCCATTTTTGCTTGACTTTCTTTATACCAGGCATAATTCCTATAATTTCTATAGAATTTCCCGTATTGACCGGTAAAATCTTCGTGATGTAAATGCAGCCAATCATATTTTGCTAACTTACCTTCCAAAACTTCCCGATCATAAACGGTTTCATATGGAATCTCTGCATAGGTCAAAACCATTGTTACAGCATCATCCCAGGGTTGTATTTTTTCGCCTCGAGAATTAAATTGAGGCGTATAAACGGCTATTTTAGGTGCTACTTCTAGCTTCATCGATTCCTTATTTACCTCCTGGTTACCGATATCAGCTCGAATTTTATTGAATTGCGCATCTGGGATAACTTCAAAACTCACATCTCTGGTCAGACATTCTTTTTCAAAAAGGGCATTATGCTGAAATGCAAAGGAACCACCACGATAGTTTAATAACCACCAGGCTTCAACATCATTATCCAATACCCAATACGTAATCCCATAGGCTTTCAAATGATTCTTTTGTTCTGTATCCATAGGAATGAGCATATAAGCTGCTGAAAGCTGTAAGGATGCAAACAAAACCAGACTTAAGACAAATAATTTCTTCATGTTCAATAATTTATTCCATATCAAAACGCAAGATAGCTTTATCAGAGTATTATACGCAAAACATTTATCTGAAGTTTTAGTTAAATTAAAAAAGGTTAAAAATCTGGGTAAAGTGATTCTAAAATGATCCTTTAACCTTGATTTTTAACCTTTTCCTTCTTTTATAACGTTATAAAAAAAGTAAAAACTTCTTTATTCGTGACTAATTTTCAATAGGTCTGTCATTTGGCTGACCAGACTGGTTTCCACCTTTTCTAGTCAAAGTCTCTTTCACTTTTGTTTCTACTTTTTCAATTTTTTCTAAGTTCAATGATTTTCTACGTTCATTTACATTAGTCATATCATGTACCGGGTAAAGGGCTACATCTCCAAAGTCATTGATAAAATATTGTGTTCCATACAATTGCTTCAGTTTTCTATTGACACGTGTTCGGTCTGTCAACATCGCATAATCTTCTTTAATGATATCCCCATTCCTGGAAGCTCTACCCATTTGCTTGAGTACAGCGACTTGAAATTGAATATCAAAATCGCAAAGTTGAACCATCATCCAAAATTTATGGCTATTCTCCTTTCCAACCATACTGATTGTAGGAAATCCATTACTCATGACTATTTTTTTAAGGGATTGGTAATTGGCTGTCGAAATCAACGATTTTCCAGTATTTAAGAAAACATCCTCTGATTGGATACTAGACATAACTTTAACAGATAAGGTTTCTATTTTTTCTGCCAATTTTGGATTAGTCTGAGAAAACGCCTGCGTAGAAAAGCAGATGAGGGTAAGTACTAGTAGGTTTTTTAAATTCATTTTGCGAAGCTTTTTGATAAAATAAAAGTTCCCTGTAGTGTGGAATACCTAATATGTATCAAATTCAAAGCCAGACTCTTTGCTGATCGGTTTTTGAATAAAGGACAAATCGGTTAATTTAACATGTGCTGGAGACGGTTGTAATGGGTGTAGGGAAAATTGTTTATAAATAATGAATAACCAGCACTTAATACATGATGTTAAATTTACATCTTTCTTTAAAATTATCCACAATTTAAAAAACTTTAACATGAACCTTAATGTTTCATTATTCCAGTTTTAAATGATGAGCTATTAATGTTAAGGAAAGGGGCATTTCCTAAGATAATAAGTAGTTTTCTTATTTTGCGGCGTGTTTCACCACAAACCTATTAAAAACAATGGTTTCCGCAACTTTAAGCTGTTTTTATACGTGGTTATGAAGTGAATCCGCTCCGATGAGTCTGACACGACTATCGGAGTCGTCAACCTGCTCCAAAATCGGACAGGTTTTATAAAAAACTTTTTATCCTAAACTTACCGATACGATTGAATGGAAAATCTTAGTTTTCAATATCCTACCTGGTACATCCTTCTTTGTATGCTTTTGGGGCTTACTTATGCTTTTGTACTTTATTTTAGGAATAATGCATTTAAAGAAAAATCTAAAACGCTTAATTGGGTTCTTGGATTACTTCGATTTTTAGGAGCTTCTTTTCTGGCTATTCTTTTATTGTCACCATTGCTGAAGTCCATCGTCCGCGATATTAAAAAGCCAGTCATTGTCGTTGCTCAAGATCAATCTGAATCTATTCTTTCAGATATGACAGAAGCAGAACAGCAGACGTATAAGACAAATTTTGAGCAATTTGAATCTGCTCTTGGCGATGAATATGAAGTAAAAAAGTATGCTTTTGGAAGTGATGTAAGAGAAGGCATTGACTTTGAGTATACCGACAAAGTCAGTAACATCTCTGAGTTCTTAAAATACGTTTATGATTTGTATAGCAACCAAAACCTGGGAGCTATCGTTTTGGCAAGTGATGGAATTTATAACGAAGGGTCGAATCCAATTTATACCAGCACCAAACTCTCCGCGCCAATTTATACTGTTGCACTTGGAGATACCACTGCTAAAAAGGATGTTATTTTAAAGCGCGTTTTTTATAATAAGATTGCTTACCTCGGAGACAAATTTAGTATTCAAATAGATATAGCTGCCAAAAACTGTGCTGCTGCTAATACCACACTCAACATTTCAAAAGTTGATGGCAGTTCGGTAAATACATTAGAACGAATTCCGATCAATATTAATAAAAATGATTTTTTCACTACGAAAGAAATCATTTTGGATGCTGACCGTGCAGGTGTACAACGTTATCGAATATCTTTAAATAAAGTAGAAGGTGAAATCACTACCGTCAATAATACCAAAGATATTTTTGTAGATATTTTGGATGCCCGTCAAAAGGTTTTGGTTTTAGCAAATGCCCCTCACCCGGATTTAACAGCCATCAAACAAAGTATTTCTAAAAATAAAAATTACGAAATCACCATCGCCTATATTGACCGAATGTCGGTGGATGTAAAAGCTTATGACTTTGTGATCTTGCATCAATTACCTAGTCGATCCAATGATGCTTCCGGTGTATTGAAGATCATGAATGAACGTAAAATCCCAAGACTCTTTATTGTCGGAACACAAAGTAATTTTAATCGGGTTTCTCAAACACAATCGCTGGTTAATATTTCTGCAAAGCAGCAAAGCTCTAATGATGTGCAGGCTTCTTTCGCAAAAGATTTTAGTTTATTTACCATTGATGAAAAGCTCCGTGAAGAGCTCCCAAATTTTGCCCCCTTGCTTGCGCCTTTTGGTGACTTCAAGGAAAATCCAAATGCAACTGTTTTATTATTTCAACGAATTGGAAAAATTGATACGAAATATCCATTGCTTATTTTAGGGGAACAAAATGCGACCAAAGAAGGCGTACTCTGTGCAGAAGGAATTTGGAAATGGCGACTCTACAATTATCTCCAAAATGAAAACCATGATTTATTTGAAGAGTTATTAAATAAAACTTTCCAATACCTGACTCTAAAAGAAGATAAACGGAAATTCCGGATAAGCATGAATAAAAACATCTTCAATGAAAACGAAGAAATTTATTTTGATGCGGAACTTTATAATCAAAGTTATGAACTAATCAATGAGCCAGATGTGGCATTGACGATTACG
The DNA here is from genome assembly GCA_964467425.1 of uncultured Saprospiraceae bacterium. Classification (GTDB taxonomy): domain Bacteria; phylum Bacteroidota; class Bacteroidia; order Chitinophagales; family Saprospiraceae; genus JAHDHW01. Next base: position 522 of record CAYXQH010000168.1, on the reverse strand, counting down.
AATGAGGCAGGTAAAAATTTCAATTTTACATTTGACAGAAATGGTAATCGTTCTTACTCCTTAAATGCAAGTTATTTTCCTGTTGGAAATTACACCTTCAAAGGTTCAGTGATGTCGAATGGGGAACAGCTCACCTATGATGGGCAATTTAGTGTACAACCTATCCAATTAGAGTTATATGAAACTACTGCTAATCATAGTCTTTTAAAAATGCTTAGTGATAAATATGGAGGGCAATTATTGTATCCGGATCAGTTGAACGGACTCCCACAATCTATTAAAGACAAAGGCACTGTTTTACCGACTATTTATGAGACATCAAAGACTCGATCTGTCATTAATTTAAAATGGATTTTCTTTATCCTGCTTAGTTTATTGACGCTTGAATGGTTTATTCGAAGGTATTTTGGGTCGTATTAGATTTTAGAACAAGGATTAACGATTGTTGATTTTAGAATTTAATTCTTCAATCGCAATAATTCTTCATGAATCAAGGGTGGCTCGTAGCCGATGGCAATGGCT
>CAYXQH010000167.1:8356-10321 GCA_964467425.1 uncultured Saprospiraceae bacterium | reverse complement strand
TTTTAGGTTTGACGCTCCTTAATCCCTGTTGACTCCCTGTAAGCATTTTTGATTTCTACTTATTAGCCCACCTGACCGCATATTTCCCCTTCTTTCCCGTTTCTCTTAAAAAAATCTATCTTTGCAGCTTGAAAAACAAGGCTTTTAAGGAATCTAATTCTCTTTAGGAGCGTTTGTAGGAAAAGGATATAAAAAAACAGTAAAATGAAAGTTTCTTTAAACTGGCTAAAAGATTATCTCGATATAAGTTTAAACGCTGATGAAACCTCAGAGCTTTTAACCGCAATTGGTTTGGAAGTCGAAGGAATGGAAGAAATAGAAAGTATCAAAGGTGGTCTTCGTGGCGTGGTGATCGGACATGTTACAGCATGTGGAAAACACCCTAATGCAGATAAATTATCATTAACCAAAGTCAATGTCGGTGGCGATGAAGATTTGCAAATCGTCTGCGGCGCACCAAATGTAGCGATGGGACAAAAAGTTGTAGTTGCTACGATCGGTACTGTTTTATATGATGCGGAAGGAAGAGATTTTAAAATTAAAAAAGGAAAAATCCGAGGCGAAGTTTCTGAAGGGATGATTTGTGCGCAGGATGAATTAGGACTTGGAGAAGATCATAGTGGTATCATTGTCTTGCCCGAAGATGCAGAAATAGGAATGGCTGCGAGTGCTTATTACGATATCGAAAATGATGTAGTTTACGATATAGGATTGACACCAAACCGCTCAGATGCCACCTCGCATTTAGGGGTTGCAAAAGATTTAGCTGCAGCACTAAAAATTAATTACGGACATAATGGAGCAGTGAAAAGCCCAGACATAGAAGGCTTTGAAATTAAATCCAATGATCTTCCAATTGAAGTAGTCGTTGAAAATGCAGAAGCTTGTCCAAGATATTCAGGTGTGTCTATCAAAGGTGTAAGCGTCAAAGAATCTCCGGATTGGTTGAAAAATAGATTGAATGCAATCGGCGTCCGTCCGATCAATAATATAGTAGATATTACCAACTTCGTTTTACATGAATTAGGTCAGCCGCTCCATGCTTTTGATGCCGATAAAATCAACGGGGATAAGATCATTGTGAAAACACTAGCAGATGGTTCGACTTTCAAAACACTTGATGAAGTAGATCGAACATTAAGAGATACGGATTTGATGATCTGCGATGGTGAGTCGAATGGAATGTGTATCGCTGGGGTCTTTGGTGGAATAAATTCCGGTGTAACCGAGAATACTAAAAATATTTTCCTGGAAGCCGCCCACTTCGATGCGAAATGGATTCGGAGATCGAGCATGCATCATATTTTAAGAACGGATGCAGCGATGTGTTTTGAAAAAGGTAGCGATCCAAATGTTACCTTGTTTGCGTTGAAACGAGCAGCCTTATTATTTCAGGAATTAGCAGGTGGAGAAATTGCTTCGGAAGTGATTGACCTTTATCCAAATAAAATAGAGCAACGAAAAATAGATGTACGTTATGCTCAAATCAATCGGCTGATTGGGGTGGATATTCCTGTTGAAAAAGTCAAAGAAATTTTTGCTGCTTTAGAAATGGAAACTGTTCAGGAAACTGCTGAAGGATTGACGATTAGTATTCCAACAAATAAGGTAGATGTAATCAGAGAGGTAGATGTAGTGGAAGAAGTACTTCGTATTTATGGTTTTAATAAAGTGCCGATTTCTAATCAACTAAAAAGTACAATCGTTATTGGTGAAAAGCCGGATCAACATAAATTGAGAAATACCGTAAGCGATTTTCTTTCTGCTTCCGGGTTCAATGAAATTATGGCGGTATCGCTGACGGAGTCTAAGTACTTTGAAGAAACGTTGCCTGTTTCAAATGAAAAACTGGTGTTTGTGAATAATACCTCAAATAGCCATTTGGATATCATGCGTCCTACGATGCTTTTCAGTGGTTTGGAAGCTATTGTCCATAATCAGAATCGTCAAAATGCTGATTTAAAA
>CAYXQH010000167.1:0-8256 GCA_964467425.1 uncultured Saprospiraceae bacterium | reverse complement strand
CAGTGGTTTGGAAGCTATTGTCCATAATCAGAATCGTCAAAATGCTGATTTAAAATTGTTTGAATATGGAAAGTCCTATGAAAAGCTAGAAGAAGGATTTAAAGAGCGAGCACATTTTAGTTTATTCCTTACTGGTCAAAAATCCAATGAAAGCTGGCTGAATCAGGATAAATCGCAGGTAGATTACTATACTTTAAAGTCTTTTATTCAAAATGTGTTGGATAGATTAGGGATTCAACGGTTCCAGCAAAGCGCCATTCAGAATGATTTATTCGCTTTTGGCTTAAAATATCATAGAGGTCCAAAAGAATTAGTTAACTTTGGTATGGTTCAAAACCGCATTTTAAGAAAGATGGAAATTAAAAAAGCGGTATTTTACGCAGAGTTTTATTGGGATAACATCCTGCAAGGGCTGAAAAAACATAAAGTCGAGTTTAAAGAATTAACTAAATACCCATCTGTAAGAAGAGATTTGGCATTAGTTATTGATAATTCGGTTAATTTTCAGGATATTGCAGAAGTTGCCCAAAAAATGGGTAAGCGTATTTTAAAAGATGTAAACCTCTTTGACGTATATGAAAACAAAGAACAGCTTGGGGAGAATAAAAAATCCTACGCTGTAAGTTTCATTTTTGAAGATCCGGAGAAAACCTTGAAGGATAAAGAGGTAGAAAAAATAATGAGCAAATTAATTGAAACGTATGAAGGGAAACTTGGCGCGGTTATTCGACGTTAAACCCTGAAAATCGCCTTTTTTAAAATGGCAATACAATCAGTAACAGATAAAATTAATAATATAGAATTAAAAGTCAGACAACTGGCCTTAAGGTTAGAGCGTCTGCAAAATGAAAATAGTACGCTTTTATTAGAAAATAAAAAATTAAAGTCTGAGCTTTCTCAAAATACTATGAAACTCGGACAAATGGAAGAAAAAGTGGTGCGGTCAAATGTAGCTGTTGATTCAAATAGAAATGGTGGCCCGGATAATTCTAAAAAGCTGAGGAAAGAGATCGAACAATACATATCAGAAATTGATAAATGTATTGAGTGGTTGCAAAATAATTGAACATGGAGGAGAATGACATGACAAACATAACGGTTTTAATCGCCGGAAGGCCATATCCCCTTAAAGTTAAGGTTGGGGATGAGGACGCTATCCGAAAAATCGTGAAAGATGTCAATGAAAAAGTCAATCGTTTTCAACTCACCTATAACAAAAAAGACAAACAAGATTGCTTGTCTATGGCATTATTGACCTATGCAGTTGATCTACATAAGTCGAAAACAGAAGAAAATGCCCCCAGCTCTGATCCGGTGCTTTCGGATAAAATCAATCAGTTAGACGAATTGTTAGACCACCTATTAAGGTAACGTACGCTGTACCTTATCTCATCGCTTTTTTAATCCATACGAATCAAGGTCCGTATAGAAAAACTCTATATGACTTTGATTGTTTAAACCTTATTTATTCATAAAGGGCATGTTTAAACATGCGCTAATTAAAATAAAATAAATTATGGAAATTGGAATTGGGTTGATCGGAGGCTTGGTGCTTGGAGCCATCATTGGCTTTGTGATTGTGCAGGCAATACTCAAAAGAGGGCAGCAAGGTAAGATCGACGAAATGAATGGCAAAGCTGATTTGGTAATAAAAGAAGCAAGACTTACTGCTGGACGAATTACTGATGAAGCTAAAACGAAAGCAGATCGAATTGTCGGAAAGGCGGAAAGTAAAAATGAATCAATTAAGCAAAAGAAAATTTCTGAAGCAAAAGAACGATTCGCTAATTTGAAGTCTGATTTTGAAAGTTATAAGTCGACTCATAAAGTGGAGATCAAAGAGCGCGAAATGGAAGTAGTGAAACTCGAAAACGAGCTCAAAGAAAAACAATCAAAATTTCAGTCTAGAGAAGACAAATTGAGCAACCGTAAAGAAGACATCGAACAGCGAGAAGCAGAAATCAAAACGATTCGCGAAAACCTGGATACACAACTTCGGGTAGTTTCTAAGAAAAAAGAAGAGCTGGAATCTGCGAATGAAAAACACATCAAAGCTTTAGAAGTCGTTTCAAAATTAAGTGAGGCTGAAGCAAAAGAACAATTGCTTGAAGCAGTTAAAGCAAAAGCGGAAACAGATTCAATGGCTTTAATAAAGCAAACGATTGAGCAAGCAAAAGTCACCGCGAATAAAGAGTCTAAGAAAATTGTTATCCAAACCATCCAGCGGATGTGCGCGGAGTACACTATTGAAAATACAGTGTCCGTTTTTAATCTTGATTCTGATGACCTTAAAGGACAAATCATCGGACGAGAAGGACGAAACATTCGTGCGCTGGAAGCTGCAACAGGAGCAGAGATTGTAGTGGATGACACACCAGAAGCAATTGTAATCTCAAGTTTTGATCCGATCCGTAGAGAGGTTTGTCGGTTGTCTTTAAAACGGTTGGTAGCAGATGGTCGAATCCACCCTGCTCGTATCGAAGAGGTCGTTGCAAAAACACGGAAGGAATTAGATGAGCAAATTATAGAAATTGGAGAGCGTACCGTTATCGAGCTAGATATTCACGGTCTTGATCCGTATCTAGTGAAAATGGTAGGACGTATGCGATTCCGTTCTTCTTACGGACAAAACTTATTAAAGCACTCTATAGAAACCGCTCACCTTTGCGCAGCTATGGCCGCAGAGTTAGGTTTGAGTCCTAAGCAGGTGAAAATGGCTAAACGAGGTGGTTTATTGCATGATATTGGAAAAGTTTCCGAAGAAGATACAGAGCTTTCACATGCTATCCTTGGTATGAAGCTTTGTGAAAAACATAAAGAGCATGCCGTTGTGTGTAATGCCGTCGGAGCGCATCACGATGAAGTAGAAATGAATAATATTATCTCTCCAATCGTTCAGGCTTGTGATGCGATTTCAGGAGCTAGACCAGGAGCAAGACGAGAGATTTTAGAAAGCTACTTGAAACGAATCGGTGACCTCGAAGAATTAGCAATGGCACATGAAGGCGTTCAGAAAGCATATGCGATGCAAGCAGGTCGTGAGTTGAGAGTTATTGTGGAAAGTGATAAAGTGACCGACCAGTATGCAGATGATTTATCCTTTATGATTTCTCAAAAAATTCAGGATGAGATGCAGTATCCTGGTCAGGTAAAAGTAACCGTTATTCGTGAAAAGCGAGCGGTCTCATTTGCTAGATAATAGAATAAAGGTATCAAAACATAAATGAACCATGTTGAGGAAAAAGAGTAGAATGTTTTATTTTTTAGATCAGCGGGTTTGGAATGACAAAATAGGTGGGCGTGGGTGCCAGCCTGCGTGTTGAGCCTTTATTTTGTCTAGAATTTTTGGACACTTTTTTTTCGATGAAAAAAGTGTCAGAGAAAATAAAAGACCATGGTTCACTAACAATCAAAATAATAAAAGTCTTGATCGATTCGTCGATTGAGACTTTTTTTTGTAAATCAAAACGATGACTAAAAAAGTACGGCAAAATATTTTGTTTATAGGCTTAGGCCTTTTGCTGTCTTTGGATATCGCCTATACCTTTTTCCAGCATTACACAAAACCCTTGGATGGAGATTTGGTGACTGTAGTTTTATATGTAGATCATTTTGAAAGCTTGAAAAACGATCCCTTTGGTTGGCAGGTAATATCGGAGGGGAAAAGTTATGGCGGTGTCAATCGTTTTTTTACACATTGGTGCTTGTCTACTTATTTTAAAACAACACCATTTTTACTGCAAAAAATAGTCAGCCCAATCGAGAGCTTGTTTTATGCATCTGCTTTTTTGAAAACATCAGTGCATCTGCTCTTACTCGCTGTCTTATCTTTAATGGTTAGTGGAGCAAAACAATTCTTTAGTAGGAAAATCTTAATAGCAGCAGTAATCATAGCACCTCTTTTACAGACCGGTGGACATTTTTATAAATACTTCGGAGTAGTTGACCAATCGATTACGTACAGTTCTTTTTATGCCTTACCTATTATGTTGTTGTTGTGGTTTTTAAAACCCTACTATGATCGTATAAAGGGAAGTGAAAGACAGTATGGCTTGTTTTCTAAAATAGCCTTAGTAGCACTGGTCATTATTCTTCCATTTAGCGGCCCCTTGATTCCTGGAGTGGTCCTGGTATTATCCGCATTGATATGCCTGGCAATAAGTGGGCAATATATTCAATCAGGCAAAAGCAATTTATTGGCAATGTTCACTTTGAATCTAAAGTTATGCTTTATCATCATTGTTTTGCTTAGCGTTTATTCGATCTTCTTAGGACAGTATAATATAGAAAGCGCAGGAAATCCTATTGCTTTATCTGAGCGATACTTTCGATTGCCAAAAGGCCTGTTTTTTCAATTGACACAGAAGTTGGCTTTCCCTTTACTTTTTGTGATGATCGGGGTAATTATTTTTTTTAATAAAAAATATAATGCCTGTGGACAAAAAATGCTTCCCATCTTAAAATGGATTGGTTTATTTGCTTTGCTATATATACTGCTCTTGCCATTGGGCGGCTTTCGAGAATATCGACCAAACATTATTCGTAAAGACACGTTTCTACCAATTACAATCGCGTTGATCTTTTTTTATGCCTATGCTTCTTTTTTGATGCTGCAAAACAAAGAGTTTAAATATCGAAAGGTCTATCTGGCGCTGCTTATCATTTTTTCATTGATATTCTCTTATGCAGATGAAGCAGATGCTGATCAACACCTTTGCCAGCAAAAAGCCTTGCAGACTTTGTCCGAAACCAATGAAAAAGTCTTAAGATTAGATAAATCTTGTAATGTATTGACCTGGATGCCTGTTTTAAAGGCCGAGGATTCTGAAAATCAAGCCAAATTACTTAAGTATTGGAATATTACAGAGGAGCAGGTTTTGTTTTATCAAGAATAAAACCTTTGTAAGTGCCGAATTAGAATTTATTATATCAATTCCTGCCCAATCGCGGAGCCAGTCCGTACCGGAACGGGCGGGCAGGCGGGTTTTAGGCTTACTACTTAATAGAGGATAATTTTATAAAATTCCTACCCATAAGCGAAAAACATATCCTTTTTTGAAATGTTTTTTTTAATAAAGAGGCGTTCTTTTATTCAGCTTTAATTGCTCTTTTGATGGAAGTGGCATCAAGAACAAAAAAACTACTATTTCTATCGAAAAAAAGTATTGTTTAGCTTTCATAAACAGGCTATTATGACTACCTTTGCACCGATTTTTACCGAACACGTTATACTAGCCTTAAAATTAGGTATCTATGCGTAAGATTTTACTTAGTTTCTTATCCGTCTTTTGTCTTGCATTTTTTGCAATGGGACAAGACAACCACGACCACAGTAATCACGACCATTCCAGCCACGCTGGTCACGACCATGCAGCACATGCTGGTCACGATCATGCAGGTGATGATGGACATGGAGATGATGCTTATGGTCACGCAAATGAATGTGGACATTCTGAAGAAGACATCTTCAATCCTGGAAGAGTAGCTTTCCACCATATTTCAGACCAAAATATCTACAGCATTGGACCTTGGGCTATTCCATTACCTTGCTTTTTGAAATCTGACCAAGGTTGGGATATTTTTTCTTCCGGAAGATTCAAAGCAGATTATCACGGTACAGGCGAGTATGCTTGGAATGATTATGTGATATATGAAGGTTCGGTAAGAAGAATTCAGAACCATGAAGCCTTTCCAAATGGTAAAGTATCATTGGGTAAACACAGTCTCTATGCAAAAGAAATGGAAGTTGATGGGGTGAAAAAAGATATCATTCACTTGTGCTACAAAGGAGATGAGTGGCCATGCGATTCTAAAAGTTATGCAGATGCTGGATTCTTAGGAGGAGGTAATACTTCATTTTATGATTTCTCGATGACTAAAAATGTGGTATCCATGATTTTGGTCTTCTTTTTATTAGGATGGGCATTGATCGGAACGGCAAGAGCTTATGCAAGAAGAGTAGGACAAGCACCTAAAGGTGTTCAGGGATTTATGGAATCTATATTCGTTTTTATTCAAGATGAGGTAGCAAAACCATTCCTCGGACCGAAATGGGAAAAATACATTGCTTTCCTAATGTCAATTTTCTTCTTTGTTCTTGGCTTAAACCTTTTTGGACAAGTACCTTTCTTTGGAGGTTCAAACGTAACAGGAAATTTATCCTTTACGTTAGTTATAGCATTTTTCGCTTTTCTTGTAACAACATTCAGCGGAAACAAACATTACTGGGAGCATATCTTTTGGATGCCAGGTATTCCTTCATGGGTTAAAGTGGTAGTAACGCCAGTGGAGTTTTTAGGAATATTTATCAAGCCAGTAACCTTGATGCTTCGTTTGTTTGGAAACATTACTGCAGGTCACATGGTAATTGTGATTTTCGTTGGTATGATTTTTATGTTCGGTGAAAATGGAAGAAACGCGGGAATGGCTTGGGGAACAGGTGTAGGATCAACATTATTGACCCTGTTTATGATGGCAATTGAGTTATTGGTAGCCTTCATTCAGGCATTTGTATTTACAATATTGACAGCTTCTTATATTGGTGCAGCGATCGAAGATCATCACCACGAACACGAAGAAGCGCACTAGTAGAAGTAGAACAGGCTTTTTAACTACCATAGGTATATTAGTCTGTTAAAAATAAAATCTCGGTTTAATGAAATCGAGTATTCAAATTGAAAACTTTTTTTTTAATCATATAAAATTTCACAAAATGGGAAGTTTTGCAGCTTTAGGTGCTGGATTAGCAGTAATCGGAGCCGGTATCGGTATTGGAAATGTCGGTGCAAAAGCGATGGAAGCAATCGCACGTCAACCAGAAGCAGTTGGTGACATTCGTGCAAATATGATCTTAATGGCTGCCCTTGTAGAGGGTGCTGCTTTGATCGCTATCCTTTTCGCGTTCTTCGTTGCTCCTGCAGGTTAATCTGACAGGCACAAAAAAAACGGGCTGTTCCGCAACGGTTGGTTGTTAGGTTCAGCCCAAATTTGAAAAGAATATTTTAAAAATATATAGAATGATTTATCTTTTAGATTTTTCAGTAATTCGTCCAGAGTATGGACTTTTGATCTGGTCAACAGGGATCTTTTTGTTATTCTGGTTTATCATGGGTAAACTAGCTTTCAATCCAATTAAGGATGCTTTGAAAAAGCGGGAAGGCGATATTCAGGATGCCTTGGATGAAGCAAAAAAGGCTCGGGAAGAAATGGCAAACCTTAAATCAGAAAACGAGAAGATTTTGGCAGAAGCCAGAGAAGAGCGTTCTAAGATTTTAAGAGAAGCAAAAGAGGCAAAAGATTCAATTGTTAATGAGGCGAAGACTAAAGCAAAAGAGGAAGCTCAGCGTATTGTTACCAATGCGAAAACAGAGATTGAGAATCAAAAAACAGCAGCACTTTTAGATGTTAAAAATCAGGCAGGTATGATGGCTTTATCTATCGCTGAAAAAATCATCAAAAAGCAATTGACTGGTGATAGCGAGCAAGAGAAATTTGCAAATAGCCTGATCGACGAAATTAAATTAAACTAAATAGGATTCGGTATATTCAATGGTCGATTTCAACAATCGATATTCGATATTCGATATTCAATATTCCTAAGATATGTCTGTAACAAGAATTGCTTCACGATATGCCAAATCAGTACTTGACCTTGCTATTGAAAAAGGTCAATTAGAAGAGGTATTGGCGGATATGACTTCCTTTAAAAAGGCAACCGAAAATCGTGATCTTTACCTTTTATTAAAAAGCCCGATCATTAATGTTTCTAAGAAACAACAAGTGTTTAAGGCTTTGTTTGAGGGAAAGCAAACAGAATTGACTGCTGCTTTTTTTGATATCATTTTAAGAAAAGGCCGGGAAAAATATTTACCGGAGATTGCGGAAGAGTTTATCGTTCAGTATAAAAAACATAAGCATATATCTTCGGTTACCTTGATTACCGCTACACCATTAGCTGCCGAAACCGTTTCCAAAATAAAACAGCGTTTAGTTTCTTCAGAAGCGACAGATGATCATGTAGAGTTAGAAACAGAAGTGAATGAAGATTTATTAGGAGGTTTTGTTCTACAATTTGGAGACAAACTTTACGATGCAAGTGTAGCACATAAATTAGAACAACTCAAAAAAGAGTTTTCTAAAAATGAATACATAAAAGAACTATAAAAAAAGACAAGTACAATTGTCGAGACAAATAAGAATTATTAAATAAATAAAATAATAAAGACATGGTTGATGTAAAACCTGATGAAATATCAG
>CAYXQH010000166.1:0-10367 GCA_964467425.1 uncultured Saprospiraceae bacterium | reverse complement strand
GGACTTTATCTACTCTATGATGGCATTTACGTAGGTGCATTTTATCAAAACAAACATCCGCTCCCACAATTTAAAGATACGAACGCATTCATTTTTGCGGTGGGCGCTTATTTAAATAATCACAAGCAAGATAATCGCAACTTTTTTATTGGACTGAGCTATGATGCCAATACGACAGGTGTCGGACCAAGAGGCGGAGGTGTTTATGAAATTTCTTTCCGATGGCTTTTAAAAGGCGCTGGAAAGGTAAAAGGAAAATCCCGAAGAGGCCGATCAAAAAGCATTCTTGACTGTACTAACTTTTTTTAGAAAACAATAAACCAAAAAACCATAAGAAAAAACTGAGAATAATTAACCGAACAGCATAACCCCTACACACTGAGAAACACTGGACTTATTTAATTTCCAGAGATGAACATAACTAACATTTTAAAACAACATGCTATGAACTCGGTACGATATTTTATCCAAAACGCAGCTATTTCCGTAAGGTACTTGGCGCTAATTCTTATGCTATCAGGCATTCAGTTTTCGCTGAAGGCTCAATGTGAATTTACTGCTTCTGAGGAAACACCTTGTAGCGTTACAGAAGTTACATTTACTACGGATTCAACCGACCCGGGATTTTCCTGGGATTTTAATAACGACGGCGTCGAAGATGCCGAAGGTAATACCGTCAGCTATATTTTTCCGATTTCAACAACTGACGAAAACTATGAAATCGTTCTTTCAAAGGACAATGTTGAGTGCAGCTCCATGGAGCTAACAGTCCTTGCTGTTCCGGATGCATCTATTGGAGTTGTTTCAGGCTTCGGAGATATCAATGACAATGAAATTAGAATCTGTAGCGGAGCTGCACAAGCAACATTATCTATTTTTAACACCTCAACTACTTTTGAAAACAATCAATCTTACACGATAGACTGGGGAGACGGAACTATAGAAAACTTTGACAATTCCTCCTTCTCAAATACCGGTTTTATTTCGCATGAGTATGATGGCTTTGGCTATTACAACATGCAGTTAACCGTCACCGGCGTTAATGGTTGTGTTACTGTAGAAGATTATATTTTTTATAACGGTAGCAATCCTTCAGTTGGATTAGCAAACCCAGGTAACACAGTTGGATTGTGTATTCCAGCCACAATCACTTTTCCAATCACCAACACGGAAAACAATCCCGCCGGAACGGTTTATTTTATTTACATCAGCGGTGAAGAAGTTGCTAGTTTTACGCAGGACAATATCCCTAGCGAATTTACGTATACTTTTTCTGAAACATCTTGTGGAATTTCTACCTCTACTGGAAATTACCAAAACGCATTTGATGTTCAAATTGAAGCCGTTAACCCATGTGCTTCTTCTCAGGCGACTATTGAACCAATTGAATTGAGTGCGCCTCCAATACCTTCAATGAATATAAGCGAACCATTTCCATGTTTGGAAAGCAGCACCTTCATTACAAATACGTCTGAATCCTTTGAAGTTCAAAATGGAAACTGCTCCAGTAATCTTGCAGCTAGCTGGGAGATTACGCCTGGTGAAAACGGCGTGGATTGGACTATTCTTGATGGAAATATTTTTAGTTCAAATGAATTAGAGCTCGAATTTTCAACTGAAGGAACCTACACAATCACGATGACGATCAATAGTGAAGATTGTGGCGCGATTGAAATTACTGAAGAAATCATAACGGTCACTACACCAAGTGCAGATGCTGAATTCAACCTGACCAATGCAGACGGAACAGTCAATAGTGATGGTTGCCGTCCAGCGATTGCATCTTTTACTAATTTATCTCAGGGAGATGATTTGACTTGGTATTGGTACGTAAGTCCAATTGATGGCTATGAATTTTTAGATTCAACTTCTTTATTAAGCTCCAATGCTACCATTCAATTTACCGAAACAGGGGAATTTGAAATTATACTTTTTACAACGAATGCATGTACGACTGTTACCTGGGATACGACGATTACCATTAGTGATATTCCTGAAATTTATTTATTAGAAACTGAAGATTATTGTGAAGAAGCGACCTTAAACTTTACAGGTTCTGATGTATATTTTGATGATAACGAAAGTGACATCACCAGCTACCAATGGCAATTCCCTGGTGCGACGCCCTCTTCTTCTTCTGAAAAGAGACCGCAAGGAATCTATTATGATAGTCCTGGAGAATACATCATCACTGTCGAAGCAAGCAATAGCTGTGGTACGAATTTATTGACCGATACTTTTAATATATTACAACCTGGTGCGCTCGATCTAAATGCTGATACGACATTATGTGTCGACGCATCCGGTTTTTTACTTTTTGCAAACCCTGCAGGAGGTGTTTGGTCTGGAAATGGAGTCACAGCAGATGGCTGGTTTGATCCGGCAGGTGGAGTCATTGGCGCGAATGAACTTTCTTACGAATATATTAGCGCAGCCTGTCCAGCTTCAGGATCTATCACCGTTATCGTGGAAGAACTCCCCGAGATTCAGGCAGGACCAAATCAATCGGTTTGTGAAAACGATCCTCCTTTTTTTATAAATGGCGCAAGTCCGGAAAACGGAAATTGGATTGTAGATAATGATGGAGTCATCATTAGCAATAGTGTTTTCGATCCGCAAGCTTCTGGTCCTGGAGTCTATACATTGACCTATAGTTTTGTTGATTTTAATAATTGTGAAAACTACGATGAGAAAATAATTATTGTAAATGAATTACCTGCTGTAAATGCAGGACAAGATCAAGCGATCTGCGAAAACCCAAATGACATACAGTTAACCGGCAATTACCCAACCGGTGGAACCTGGACCGGAGTTGGTGTGAGTACAAATGGGATATTCAATGTATCCAACACTCCGGGACTTGGTTCTTATGAATTGATTTACAGTTATACAGATCCGAACACAGGCTGTTCCAATACCGATTTAGTAACCATTACAGTTATAGAAAATCCTATCGCAAACGCTGGTATCGATCAGACCGTTTGTGAAAGCGATGGATTAATAGAACTAGACAGTGGCATCCCTGCCGGTGGTAGTTGGAGTGGGCCTGGTGTCAACTCCGCTGCCGGCATTTTTGATCCGCAGTCTGCTGGTATTGGCTTACATGTTTTGACGTATTCTTTTGGTGTAGGGCTGTGTGAAACAATTGATGAAAAAGTAATTTATGTAGAAGATGTTCCAGTAATCAACGTTCCTTTTGGAGAGGAACTTTGTGAAGATGCGGCCATTGTAAATCTAAGCGCTGCAACTCCTATTGGAGGAGACTGGGATGGAACAGGAATCGATGGAAATAATTTTAATACGCAATTAGCAGGAATAGGGACGCATACCCTGACTTATTTTTATACAAATCCTACGACAGGTTGCAGCAACCAAAAAAGTATCGATATGGTGATTCATCCAATACCGGAAATCATCGTTGCAGATACGGTTTATTGCAACACCCCCGGAACCGTTGAACTCCCCCCTGCAAACCCTCCAAACGGCAGCTGGTCAGGACCAGGCGTGATAGATGGAAAGTTTGATCCACAGCTAGCCGGCGGAGAGGGAGTTTATTTATTGACCTATTCTATTTCGAATGCTTTTGCTTGTTCCGGAGCTACTATTGCAGAAGTTTTTGTTGTCCCTCCTCCAAATATAGAAGCAGGCCCGAATGATACCTTATGTGTTGACCAGGGACTCGTTCAGTTAGAAAATTTTTCTCCATTTGGTGCAACATGGAATGGTCCCGGTATCATTGATTCCATTAATGGAATTTTTGATCCACAATTAGCAGGTGGCGGAACACATATTCTAACTTTTTCTTTTGGAATTGGAAACTGCGAAGTAGAAGACAGCAAATTGATCGAAGTGATTGACCTTACTGATGCCGCATTAGGAGAGGGAGTGGAAATGTGTTTTTCAGATGATCCAATTAGCATCAACGTTAATGGACCCGCGGGTGGTCTTTGGACAGGTGCTGGAATTATTGATAGTGAAAACGGAGTTTTCGACCCTACTGAAGCTGGTGCAGGTGTTCACACTTTAACCTATACTTATGTAAATGCGCTTATTGGTTGCAATGCTTTTATTGTAAAAAATATCACTGTCCATGAATTGCCGAATCTGGAAATGGATCTCCCAGCATTAGGATGCTTAAACGAAACGATGCAATTGAACAACCTCTCCGATCCTGATTATTCTGTGGAATGGAATTTTGGAGACGGTACTACTTCTGTTGATTTTGAACCAATACATATTTTTGAAAATACTGGAACGTACACGATTACCTTAGTTGCTGAAAACAATTTTGGATGTATAGATTCGACGAGCCAAGAGCTCTTCGTAACGGTGCCCCCCCAACCACTTTTCGAGTTAGATACTCCTGAAGGATGTGCGCCTCTTGCAGTCAATCTCACTAACCAATCTACTGGATTTGATGTAGATTTTTCCTGGTATTTCAGCAACGGAATCTCTAGTTTTGAACCGAATCCGGAACCTGTTATATTCAACCAGGGTATCAATGATACGACCTACTATATTACCCTTGGTGCTGTGAATGCTTGCGGAGCAAGTTATTATCAGGATTCGGTTTTGGTTCATCCTAAACCTGTTGCTAATTTCGGTATTTCTCCAGAGTCCAATTGCACCCCGGTTATTGCAAATTTTGCAAACGTCACCACAGGTAGTCCTACTTCATTCTTTTGGGATTTTGGAAATGGAAACACCTCAACGGATTCTCTGCCTACTCCACAATTGTATTTTACCGATACCACAACCATTTATTACACTGTTACCCTAACCGCAAATAATCAATGTGGTAGCAGTACTATCAGTCAGGAAGTTGAAGTCGACCCTGCTGATGTTCAATCTTTTTTTAGTGCATCTGTCACGCAAGGCTGTCAGCCTTTGACTGTGGATTTTTCTGATTTTTCAACGCCTGGCTCCAATGTGGATTGGGTGTTTGGTGATGGAAATGGTTCTGTAACTTTTGATCCTACCCATACCTTCCTTGAAGCGGGAACCTATACCGTCATTCAGTATGCGAGTAGTACCTGTGGTTATGATAGTACGACCTTAGATATAACTGTTCACCCTACACCTGAAGTTTCTTTTGAAAGCATTCCTATTGTTTGCTTGGGTGATGAGGTTGTTTTCACCAATCAATCTTTAGGAACCATTGGGCATCTTTGGGAATTTGGTGATGGAGATACTTCAAGTCTTAATAATCCAGCACATATTTTTACAAGCCCTGGAATTTACACTGTAAAACTTACTGGCTTATCTGCTTTTAATCAATGTCCAAATAGTTTTGAACAAGAAATTCAGGTATTGGATGCACCAAGTGCAGCTTTTCAGATCCCACAGCAAGAAGGCTGCGCGCCTCATTCGATTAGCACGATAAACAATTCAATTAATGGTGCTTATTATGCCTGGGATTTTGGTGATGGAAATTCTTCTATTTTAGAAAACCCAAACCATACCTACTACGAGCCAGGGACTTATACGGTATCCTTAATTGTTACCGATGAAAATGGATGTTATAGCACAACGACTAATGCAAATATTATTGTTCATCCAAGACCAGATATCAGTTTCGAGTTCGAAAGAGCTGCTTTATGTGGTTTGCCAGCAGAGGTACAATTTCAAAATAACACGATTGATGCAACAGGTTATATATGGGACTTTGGAGATGGTAATCAATCCTTTCTAAATAGTCCAAATCATACTTATTATTCTGAAGGAGACTTCACAGTACAATTAGTAGTTTCAACACCTTTTGGTTGCATTGATTCACTAAAAGAAGAAATCAGTATTTACCCACAACCGATTGCTGATTATGATATAGAGACCTTGCAAGGCTGTACGCCTTTGGAAGTGTTTTTTAATAATGAATCTGAAATGGCTAATCATTTCTTATGGGATTTTGGAGACGGTCAAACATCGACTGATCAAAGTCCTTTGCATACTTATGAAACGCCTGGTTTTTTCGATGTGCAATTGGTTATTTCAAATGATGAAATTTGTTTTGACACCTTAGTTTTTGAAGATGCTATTGAAGTGGAACAAAATCCGGTGGCAAAGTTTGAAGTCCATGAAAACCAAGATGGAAGTTTCCAATTCATCAATGAATCAGAGTATGCGGATTTTTATTTCTGGGACTTCAGTGATGGAACAACGATGGAGGAAATGAATCCTTCACACCGATTCCTGACCAATGGCATCAAACAAATTTATCTGGAAGCTACCTCGATCAACGGATGCGTTGATGACACCTTGATAAGTATTACTCCTGACTTTATAAAAGCATTATATATTCCAAATGGCTTCTCCCCTCTTCAAGGGATTGGAGATGTTCGTCTTTTCAAACCAAAAGGTGTTGGAATTAAAGAATATCATGTACAGATCTTTTCTACTTACGGTCAATTGCTTTGGGAATCCAGAGAGCTAAAAGAAGGTCAGCCTCTTGAAGCTTGGGATGGAACACTAGGCGGTGTTCTCCTTCCACAGGACGTGTACGTTTGGAAAGCTTATGCCATTTTTGAAGATGGCTCCGCCTGGCAAGGAGTAGAGAATGGGAACGGAGGATTTAAGACGATGGGTAGTGTGATATTGTTGAGGTAGTCCCGATTGGAAATCGGGAAATGATGGTTCATTTGTCTTTGACAAAATGAAAATGATGGTCCCGATTAAAATCGGGAAATGATAGTTCACCTTCGGTGAAAGTATTTGGGCAACCTTTGGTTGTAATAATGAGACAACCTTCGGTTGGAATGAAAGAGAGGACAACCTTCGGTTGGGAAAAAAGGAGGTGTAAAAGTTTTATTCGCTTTTGAGCGAATTTGGATGTGTTAATTCGGCTGGTTTTATACATGTGAAGGGGACCGATAATGTTCGGTCCCTCTTTTTTTATTTTACCCTTAACCATTATTTTCTATTTTTGGTATCACGCTATGGAACTCTTTATATTTACTAATAGTTGTAACAACTGTATAAAGAAAATAAGAAAATGAAGCCAAACGAATTAATCGGAAAAAGAATTGCTGATATAAAAGACAAGATTTATCCTTACGATTCAAGCAATGAACTACTTTGCTCCAATGGAATTATTAAACTGGAAAGTGGAGAAATATTCGAAATTCCTTTTCGAGGTGCTGAAAAGTTATTTTTAGTAAAAAATGATTCTCATGGCTATACCAGTATCTTTAATGAAGAGGGATTTTTTAAAAGACTTTTTTCAAAACAGATGTACGACAAAAAAGTAGCTGCTCGAAATAAAAAAGAGATGAAAGATAAAGCAATTGTAGGTGTTTATCAATTTGAAGAAGCGAAAGATGATGATGGATGGAACGAATTAGAAGAAAGAATGATCATCGAGTTGGAAACAGGCTATTTGATTAGCGAAGTTGGGATGGCTCCATATGCTACAAGCGCAGCAGGTTTATACGTTTTTAAATCAAAAGGAGAGTTAGAAAGTAGATATGGGCAAAGGTTGATAAATGTGTTTAAATAACGTTTGGTCTAAACGGCTAGCGACCTAATGGAAGCTATGAACGTTTTATACTTTGCTATCTTAAGTATTCTTTTTTACCAGAATTTCCACCATTTTTTTTTAAAATTTTTATCTTGGTTTATTTTAATTTGATCCCCAGTCTTATTCTGCGGTTTTGACTTAGAAAAAGTATATCCTTCAAATTCAGTTTCAAACAATTCTTCGCAAGCATCTAAATTCATCCCTAAATATTTCCTACTAACATCGAAAACAAAATTTTCTCCTACTTGATCGTCCAGAAAATCATCTTCAGGCATATTCTCAAAAGTGAATACTCGCTCTCCATTTTTATTCAGTTTGGATTTGGAAAACAGCTCTTTCTCTTGTTCTAAAATTTCTCCATATTCCACAATTGTTCCACCTTCAGAACTACCTGCCCTTACTCTAACCTTTTTCCCATTATTTACTATTGAATATCCCCAAAGGTTTACAACACTATGCAAAACAAAAGTTGTTATATCAGTATTCGGAAACTTGCTTGATAGGATTCTTTCTGCCTTTGACAAAGATTCGTACATTGATTCAAGTGGCAAATCTTGCATACATATAATTGTGTTGCCATTATATCTCCCGAAATAAATTTTGTCATCATCCGGGTTCATTATCGTTTCAAAGTATTGTTTATCACTTTTATTTAATTTGTAATAACCAAAGGATTCAAACAATTCATTTTTGTCAAACTCTTTTTCAGAGTTTATTAATATCATTGATGTTTTCCAACCCATTACTTTTGTTTTTTATTATTGAAGAGAACTATGTACATCTACCACTACCTCACTCCCCTACTTTTTCATACATTGCTTTTTGTATCGCTCGCCAGGTAATTAATTTGACATTATTTTCCTTCAGCAGTTTTTCGCATTTTTCACTAGTAAAAAAATCGAAATCTTGTTGTCGCCATTCTGCGCCCCAGGTTGGATGGTCAATAGTCAACGCTTGCATTTCTGCGTCATCAAAAGCCGTATGGATCAACAAAATATTAATTCCTGTAGATAGATTGGTCAACACTTTTTCATAATAATTTTCCAAGCCTGATTTCCAATCGGGAATATCTGCTGTAAATGTTTTTTCCAAAATAACATCTTCCGGCATGATTAAATCTTTAAACGTTTTAGGCATGGTTTGTAAGAAAAACCGACCAAGCATAACAGGCATTTTATATTCTCGTCCTAATTTTAAATAAATTCCAAAAATTTCTGGTGAGGTAAAAACCAGGCACCCCATATGGGTATCCAAATGTGTTGGTTGAATGCCCATTTTAATTGCTTGATCTATTTGAGCCCGTAGTTCTATTTCAATCTCTGCTACTTTTGCATGATTGGAAAACGTTACACAATCTTCATAAAAAAAACCAAGGCTGTCCACCAAACTTGAAACCTGATCGAGTGGCGCTACCGGTCCCCATTTCATATACTTCCATTCACTGGTCAGGGTCAAATGTAGCCCCAAGTCTAAATCCGGATTTTTCTGTACCTCCGCTGCCACTTCAGCTACCCAGGGACATGGCATCATGATGCTACCCGAATTTACCATGCCTACTTTCATCGCAAGAAAACTTGCCAGGTTGGTAGAATGTGAAACGCCTATATCATCCGAATGAATAATGAGCAATTTATCGTCGGGGGCATAGCCTAGTTTTTCAGCTAATGTCTGCTGTGCCTGTAAAAGAGTCCCTAAACAAAGGGAGAAAATAAGTACCAGAGATAGATATTTAATTTTTATCATCGTATTTTTAAATAAGGTTTAGACTAAGATACCTAATTAAACTGTTTTACAAGAAAAGCATTAAGTGATTATGCTAAAAAACATCTTATTAAGTTTTCTATTTTTAATTCTATTAAAAGTAGATATTTCTGCTCAACAATTGCCTTTGTCTTTTCAAAAGACCTTGGAAAAGATGGACCTTATCCTTTCTTTACCGATTGAAAATAATTATAAAATAAAAAAGAGGAGCACTTCCGAATTTTTTAAGGCTGATTATATTTTAAAATCCAGAAAAAGAAAAGTTGAAATCCAATACCTGTTGCTGATAGATACAACAGAAAAGATAATCCCTTCTATTCATGCCAGCACTATCGTTTCTACACTTGCTCAAAATAAGGAAGCTTATTCTACTATCGCCGTGCATAAAATAGATAATACCATATTATTGGAAAGCCTACATGCAGATTGGGGTGCAATATCTTTTTTTCAACCAAAAAGATCTGTTTCAAAATATAAACACGCAAAACTAGTCAGTTTGTACAAAACAGGTAAAGGGATGGTCTATGTACTGTTTCTCTTTGATGAAGGTGCAGAAGAAGAGATTGATTATTTTCCGGCTCAGTTTGAGTCATTATTAAGATAGGAACTTCCTAAAAAATAGAAAGTCGCGTTATCCTTAAGGAAACGCGACTCACTACAACAAATTATAATCCCATGAACATATCCGAATCTGTGGCTGGGCTTCTTCCAGCGAAAAATCTTATTAAAGATTTGTTTAATCTATGCTTATTCCTATCTTTGCTTTCCGACTACACTTTAAATAAGCAGATTTGAAGCTGTTTATAGCGAGTCGTCTGGTTAGATTCGACGACTCACTATTAACAAATTATAATCCCATGAACATATATTCTAATTAATTTTGTTACTCTCTTTTAAGTAACTTTTCATTTTCTCCTCAGTTATCTATCAATCACAATACAATTATACGATCATTCTTTCCTAGAAAAAAATACATTTTGGGCTAATTGTGTGAAATATTTACTTATTAAAACGCACTATAAATTTCACAAAATACTGATAATCAAATATTTAAAACACAATACTTTATTCAAGTTGTGAAAAAAATATTTAT
>CAYXQH010000165.1:0-10369 GCA_964467425.1 uncultured Saprospiraceae bacterium | reverse complement strand
TTTATTAATATTTAAAATATTTATTGAAAATATTTATTTGGCTACACAACAAATTGAGCCAATTATTAGTTTTATAAGTGTTACTTCACAAAATAAAACCTTTTATATATAGCATAAATTTACTTTTTGAACATCATTAAAAAATTACGACAGGCGTCCTATGCTCCTGTTACAAAAAGTAAAATGTTATGTATATCACCCACTCTAGAAATACAACCAATTCGAATATAAATTCCAAAAATCGCTTAACTGATTTTGAAGATCATTACTGTGTACCCAAACATAGAGGGCCACCGTAAATGATAAGATTTGGAATTGAGATTCCCCTACCCCTCTCTTGATTTCAAATCTTAAGAATCCCCCTAAAGCTGACCCCCAAAACCTATTTCCAAAAAATCGATTTCCCCCAGAGCCGATATATAGCAAAGAATTCGAAATATAGTATTTGAAAATCCCCATTAATCTCTTTTTCATTTACTTATTTCTTATTCTTTCAACCCCCAAAACCATAATGATGAGTCATCCTTAGTTTTTATAAGGAAAGATTTAATCAATTTTTTCATTTCTGCTATCAGAAAAAGCGGTATTCGGTTTTAGTATTTCGGCCCTCCGAACCAGTCCGACTGCGTCATACGGGCGGGAACCTAATGCCGAAAAACGATTTTCGTACGCTTTTTTGAGCAAACTGATTATAGTTGAATAAAATTTTTCTAAAACCTAGGATGGCTCTTATTTTTTTACAAGCTTAAATCTTTTTTAATTTGCTTTTCATTCTTTCCATGCTCCTCCTTCAGGCCTTCCGGAAACGGAAATTGACTAAGCCAGTCCTCCAAAGGGAATTGGCTACCGTCAAGGATCGCAGATTTTAAATCTTCGATATAATTTATATCACGATCTCTACGAATTAAAATTTCCTGGTTATTATCCTGCACAAATGCTCCATGTCCTGGAAGCATTAAACTGATCATATGATTTTGCAAAATGAAATCCACCTTCCTCAAGGTTTTCAAATAAGCACCATCATCAAAATAGATAAACGGAAACTCCAAATCACTTAAATAATCTCCAGCAATAAAAATCCCGGCAGACTCAATGATCGTAAATAATCCATCATCCGTATGACCAGGGGCACTATAAAAATGAAATCGTTCCTCGCCGATTTCTAAAACTTGTCCATCTTCTTTTATAATAAAATCAACTTCGGGATATGTAAATGGATAATTTCTATTTAAATAATGCTGTTGATCGAAAGAATGAATTTCTTGCAACACGCGATCTTTATCTAACTTGTGATGAAAACGCTCTGATGCAATTACCTTTGCTTCTGGAAATAATCCATATCCAATAATATGATCGTAATCAGAATGTGTAAATAAAAGATATATCGACTTACCTGCATGCTTTTCATTGACAAATGCTCTAATGTTTTGCACCTCCTGAGGAAGCCAATTAGGATCGACTAGTAAGATAAAATCTGGAGTATGATAAACCAGGGAATTGGTTTGATACAGAGCGCTTTGAAAAATGGTGACCTGATGATTTTGAAAGACGATCATGTCCCTACCTGGATCTGTTTTTTAATATCTGCTACGACGGTTGCTGCATGTTCCCGAGTATTTTCAATAAACAGTTTACTGGTATTTAATCCTGCAACTATCACCCCAGCCATATAAAGGCCTTTTATATTGCTTTCTAATGTTTCTGGATTATGAACAGGTGTTTTAAAATCATCCTTCCCAAATTGGATACCGCAACGAACAAAAAATTCATAGTCTGGTTTATAGCCCGTCATTGCCAATACAAAATCGTTTGGAATGCTCAAGCCTCCTTCGGGCGTTTCGATAATGACTTCGTCTTTAAGAATTTCTACCACTTTAGCATTGAAATGTGCTTTAATCGAACCTTCTTTGATTCGGTTAATAATGTTGGGACGAATCCAATATTTTACGGTAGGTTTTATTTCTGGTTTTCGAATAACCATCGTAACCTCCGCTCCTTTATAAAAGGTTTCAAGTGCCACATCACATGCAGAGTTTCCAGCTCCGATAATTAATAGTTTTTGTCCGACATAATTATGTGGTTCATCATAATAATGTTTCACTTTTTCCAAATCTTCTCCTGGAACATTTAATGCCCGATAATTATCGTAAAAACCGGTTGATAAGATTATTTTTTTACTGTAGTAAGTAGTTTCACAAGTGACTATTTCAAAAATATTCTCTTCGTTTTTATCAATCCATTCGACCTCTTCATAAAATTTAATATTTAAATCCCAGGCTTCTACAACTCGTCGAAAATATTCTAAGGATTCACTACGTGTCGGTTTGTCACCATGCGAGATGAACGGAACTTTCCCAATCTCCAACAAATTAGAGGTACTAAAAAAAGTCATATTGGTTGGAAAGTTAAAAAGCGAATTCACTAAAACGCCTTTTTCAAGCACGATGTATTCCAGATCTGCTTTTTGAGCTTCTATCGCACAACATAAGCCAATGGGCCCCGCTCCTACTATGATGATATCGTATACTTTCATTTGTTATTTTAATAAGATTTACGAATATCGGTAATGCTTAGGCAAATGGCAAGTGGATGATGGAATAAATTAAGAGATTAAAATTAGGGCATGGTTAAAAGTTCTATAACCGAGGTAAAATGAAAAAGCGAAGCAACCAAAGGCTACTCCGCTTTAAAGGTATGTTTCAGTAAAATTTATTCTTGAATAATGAATGACTTTGCACTACGAGTTCCTAGCTGTTTTACAAAATAAGAACCTACGGCTAAATCCGAAACATCGATTCGAACAGTATTCCATTCTTTGTTTACTGGTAAACTTAAATGCTTAACTACACGTCCAGTCATATCAACTACAATGATTGCTGTTTGTTCTCTTTCAGCATAAAACTTAAGGCTGACTTTTCCACTATAAATACTAACCGGATTAGGATAAATCGTCATCTCATATTCATTCTCACAATCTGTATTAGCGGAAACTACTTCTGAATACTTTTCAGAACCATCTAAGTCTACCATTTTTAAACGATAGTAATTATGTACGGAAGCTGCTTCATCAAAATATTGATAAGCCTGACTTGAAATCACTCCACCTTGTCCATCTATCTTTTCTATCAATTGATATGTTTGACCATCACCACTCCATTCTAGTTCATAATGACTAAAATCTTCTTCTGTTTCTGCAGTCCACGCTAATTGAACATTACATCCAACTACTTTAGCACGGAACATCGTTAAGTCAACAGGTAAAACTACACTTGCCTGATAATCTTCAACTTCACCGTTTGTTTTTCCTCCGATAGAATCTCCCTCTACTAATAGATCATCATCTGCTCTTAAGCGGAAATTAACTTCAGATCCAACTGACGCAGGAGTAGTTATTGATTGAGTCGTAGTGGTTAGACCTGTTGTTGCCTGAGACCCTGAGTAGAAATCATCATAATTTCCATCATTATCCCAATCTATCCATAGTCCATAATAAACCTGATCAGAGCTGGATGAATTTACCAGAATATCTATATCATAATTTGTATTTGCTGTCGCTATTAATGGAAATTCTCCAGTACCAGATCCAAACGTAATCGCATCATCATTGGTATCCCCTGTTGCAGAACTGTTAGAAAGTTGACTGGATTCAAAATCTGTATTCGTTCCTAACCAAACATCTGTTGTACCATCCAATACTTCATCAGAATCGGCATCTGTTATTGCTCTATGCCAAGCAGAAGGATAGACCGCCGGACCGTCTCCATAATCTCTTTGAACATCTAAAATAGTAATAACTAATGTAGCGTCTTCACAAGCCGCAGTTGGAGTCACATCATCACAAGCAGTATAAGGTATATTTACATTACCAACAAAACCTGTTACTGGTGCAAATATATAGGTTCCATCAGCATTCAAGGTTAAGGTTCCGGCATTTGCTACGAAAACACCTGAATCATTTGTTCCTCCTACCGTAGTTGGAGTACCAATTGTTCCTGAAACATCTCCTGCTCCGTCACCATCAGAATCATATAAATACGAATCTATCGTTTGATTATCTGACTCACTATCTGTATCATTTGTAGAAATATCTCCTCCTACCTCTACACCCATATCTGTCACTGTAGCATCATCATTTGCAAATGTAGTATTTCCATCATTAGGCAATACATCTATGATTAGCTCTGTATCATCACAAACCGCTGGTACCGTTGCATTACATATGGTATAAGGTTGAGTCACTGTTCCAGTAAACCCTGGACTTGGCGTGAACGAGTAAGTACCATCCGCATTAAGCGTCAGAGTTCCGGCGTTCGCGACTGGATTTCCATCATCATCTACCCCGGCTACCGTTGCAGCACTGAGTGTTGTTGTTACCGCAGGATTTAAACCATCAGGATCTAAATCGTTAGCAAGTACGGTACCTGTTCCAGTCTGACCTTCTTCAACAGTATTGGCATCAGGGTTAGCGATCACTATAGGATTCTCCGGATCTACATCCGGGAATACTTCGATAAATACGGTAGAGGTATCACAGATAACAGGCGTACCATCATCGCAAGCAATATACTCGAAAGATGTTTCTCCGGTAAATCCACTTGCCGGAGTATAAGTATACGTTCCATCAAGATTTATGGTAACCGTACCTTCACCAGCAGGCATTCCTCCATTTGAACCATCTAAAGAAAACGTTTGACTATCTCCTTCTACATCATCATCATTTGTTGTAACATCTCCTGATACCGGAGTATCAAAAGGAGTATTTGTAAAATCATCTTCCGATTCTGTAGTGTTCGTTGGTATAGTAGTTAAATATAAGGTTGCAGTATCGCAAGCCACTGGAGCTCCATTATCACATGCCACATATTCTACGACCTCTGTTCCAATGAAATTAGGTTCTGGATCATAGGTGTAACTTCCATCGCTATTAATAGTAAGGCTACCACCGGTAGGTAAAGTGACTGCTACACCTGGTGTGACGGCTGTACCATTGGTTGTTTCTCCATTACTAAACGTCTGTGTATTTCCTTCAGGATCATTGTCATTCGTGATGATGTTTCCAGTTTGCTGAACAGCCTGTGGTCCCAGATTAGAATCATCATTTGTAAAAGTATCATTACCATCATCTGGCTCTACAGTAATGGTTAGCGTCGCATCATCTGTTCCTCCATTCCCATCACTAATAGTATAATCAACAGGCACTTCACCAATATAAGTTGGAGCCGGATCAAACGTGTAGGTTCCGTTGCTATTCAAGGTCATCGAACCAGCTAAAGTCCCGTTTTCATCATAAATATCTGTTGGTGTACCTAAGGTTAAAGGATCATCCACTATACCATCTCCATCTGTGTCAGCAAGTGCTGATGTTATCGTCAAAGCATCTTCATCAGGATCTGAATCATTTGGATCAATAACATTACCTGAAACATTGGTATCCAATTCTGTTGTATTGGTATCATCGTTAGCTACTGGTGGCTCATTTTGCGCAGGATCATTCGCTGGAATAACATCAATATCTAAAGTAGCAGGATCAGTAGCTCCGTTTTCATCAACAACTATATAATCCACAGGAACATCACCAGTAAAGGTTGGCTCAGGATCATAAGTATAAGTACCATCTGTATTTAATGCTATTGTTCCTGCCAAGGTACCATTCTCATCATAGATAGCAGTTGGTGTACCATTCACAGGAATATTAATTGGATTGCCGGCTACATCTAAACCAGTTGCACTTTGAACCGTTTGACTATCATCTGTTGGATCCGTATCGTTCGTCAATATATTTCCACTAACATTGACATCCTGTGGCGTTTGATTAATATCATTTTCTGCTATCGTTACATTAAGAGTAGTCAGATATAAAGTCGCAGTATCACAAGCTATAGGTGTTCCATCATCACATACAACATATTCTACTACTTCAGTTCCAATAAAATCGGGTTCTGGATCATAAATGTAGCTACCATCACTATTAATGGTTAGGCTACCACCGGTAGGCAAGGTAACTGCTGTACCTGGTGATACTACTGTACCATCGGTTGTTTCTCCATTACTAAACGTCTGCGTATCTCCTTCAGGATCATTGTCGTTTGTAATGATATTTCCAGTTTGCTGAATAGCCTGCGGTCCAAGATTAGAATCATCATTTGTAAAAGTATCATTACCATCATCTGACTCTACAGTAATGGTTAGTGTAGCATCATCTGTTCCACCATTACCATCACTGATGGTATAATCGACCGGCACTTCTCCTGTATAGGTCGGAGCCGGATCAAAGGTGTAAGTACCGTTGCTATTCAAGGTCATGGAACCAGCTAAAGTTCCGTTTTCATCATAAATATCTGTAGGTGTACCTAAAGTTAGAGGATCATCCACTGCACCATCTCCATCTGTGTCAGCTAATGCAGCTGTTATCGTTAAAACATCATCATCTGGATCTGAATCATTTGGATCAATGACATTTCCAGAAACATTGGTATCTAGTTCTGTCGAATTGGTATCATCATTAGCTACTGGTGGTTCATTTTGTGTAGGATTATCAGCTGGTATCACATTAATATCTAATGTAGCAGGATCCGTTGAACCGTTTTCATCAACAACTATATATTCAACAGGAACATCGCCAGTAAACGTTGGTTCAGGATCATAAGTATAACTCCCATCAGGATTAATTGCTATTGTTCCTGCCAGAACACCGTTCTCATCATAGACAGAAGTTGGTGTACCATCAATAGGAATATTAACTGGATTTCCAGCGGCATCTAAACCTGTTGCACTTTGAACCGTTTGGCTATCACCTGTTGGATCTGTATCATTGGTTAATATATTACCACTGACATTTACATCCTGAGGTGTTTGATTAATATCGTTTTCAGCTATGGTCAAACAATAAACACTTGACTCAATATCATCAGTTGAAGTTCCAATACCTTGCCCTAAAGAAGTTGCAACATTAGGAATACCATCTGGATCTACACCACCGGTTAAGGTATCGTTTTGAATATCAGAATAGGTAAAGATACCTCCTCCTTCAATAGCATCTGGGCAACCATCATTATCTGAATCGAGGTCTAGGTAATCTGGTATTCCATCACTGTCTGTATCATTGCATATTTGATTAGATGCATCTGGAAATAAAGTAAACACTTTACCATCACCAGCATCTCCATTATTTCCTGAGTAAACTCTAATACAAGATATGAAGCTTCCAAAAGGAGCAAAATCTGTAATAGGTCTTACAACGAGCATTGCTGGTTGACTAAAATCGGCAATAATCCCAGTATTAATATAATCAGTGGTTGGAATCATCACTCTCGTTCCTCCAGGGTTTAATAAATTACCTGCTGGGTCAAATACTTCTATCTCGTAGCTATTGTTTCCGTTTCTTTCCTGAAACATTAATAAAGGAATTTCGGAAGTATTAATAGGCGTATTATAACAAACCTCGTAATAACTTACACCAGCAACTGCCTCTGCATCCCAACTTTGATAATTACGTAAATTATTGTTTTGAAAAGCAGCGAGAATATCAGTGTTCCAAGTTCCTGAAGTATGTTTATCTAATCCTGTAGCTACCTGATCAAGCCTTTCATACATTTGCCCAGTATTAGTTGTCGTTAAATTTGTATTATAGGAATCAGGCCAACGAAAATCTAAGTACGTTGTACCATCAATAATTAGCGAATCAAGAAATGCTGAATTATTACTCCCATTATCAGTAGTATGAAAGCTAACTTCAGCTGCCGTATTCGGACCTGTAGGAGCTGTGGTGCCTAAACATTCAAGCACATCCAATATTCCATCATTATCATCATCTAAATCAAGCGCATTTGTAATACCATCTTCATCAGAATCTCCTCCTAATTCAAGGTAATCCGGTGTTCCATTTCCATCACCATCACCTGACTCAGCGGCCGTCGGCACCCCATCTTCATCGTCGTCTATATCTCTCCAGTCATGATCACCATCCGTATCAAAATCTTGGTGAGGTGCAGTCGTTGCGCAACCCCAAACACCTGAACCAGATCCACAATCATCATCATAGGCATCATCTAATCCATCACCATCTGCATCTACATTATTAGGTAAGAAATCAGCTACACCATCATTATCAGCATCATTTCCTTCAATGACATCAACAATTGAATCATTATCAGAATCCAAATCTTGGTAATCGGGTGTGCTGTCACCATCTGTATCAACAGGAACGATTGGATCTCCACCTAAACTACTATCCCAAAAATCAATAATTCCATCACCATCCGTATCAAGAACAACGCTTGGAGTAGCATAGTCCGGTGTACTTAATCCTTCTAAGGTATCATCAAGACCATCATCATCCGAATCAATATCAATATAATTTGGATTTCCATTTCCATCAGTATTATCAATTGGCAAAGGGGAAGTGGTCAATGCGTCAGCATAACCATCTGAGTTGGTGTCCGCATTTGTAGGACTATCTACCATACCATCTAAATCAGTATCCGTTCCTCCAGCTTCAATAATATCTAAAATTCCATCATTATCAGCGTCCAAGTCTACATAGTCGTTGACTCCATCACCATCATGATCAGGATTTGGTAAAACCGAGGTACTGGCACCATATTGAGTCGATGGTAAATCATCTACCACATCAAGTAGTCCATCATTATCAGTATCTGTTCCAACAATATTTCCTGTAGCGGGATCATAACCTGCTGGTGCAACACCACTGTTAGCTTCGATAGCATCAGGAATACCATCATTGTCTGAATCTAAATCATGTAAATCTAAAATACCATCACCGTCGGTATCAATAACACCTTCATCAGCATCAAGAATACCGTCATTATCAGAATCTAAATCACAATCATCATTAATGCCATCGTTATCGGTATCTGCACTCCCTTCCGAAAAATCAGGAATACCATCTCCATCACAATCTGCACCTGAAGTTGCTCCAAAATTATTATTATAGTCTTGCTCTGTATTATCAATATCTGTAAAAGAAGCTTCTTCCAGGTTATCCGTAGTCATACCATAACCAGCAGGTAAGGTACTTTCATCAATATCAAGCAACAGATTGGCATTGGTACCAAATAGAAAACCATAGTCGCCATTCCCATCAGTGGTAGTTGTTTGAATAACAATATCTCCTGCATCAATAAGGCCATCGCCGTTAACATCATAATAAAGATTTACAGTAACTCCAGAAATCCCGGATTCAGCGCCTCCAATATTTTGATCCATATCAGGATCATCCCAAACGGTTCCTCCTATTGTGTCTGCAGGAGCAGTAGTTGAGGTTACCGCTTCAACATCAGAACAAACACCTCCATCTCCTAGGTCTACCGAATCAGTCATTGTTCCATCTAAATGTACCGTCCACAATTCTCTAACGGAAGATCCAATAGTAGCATATAGGACTCCATCTGAACTAAAGCCCATTCCTTCAGCATCTGGCTCATCCATATCAACAGAAGAAATTACGGCTCCCGTAAAACGATTTACCTCAATTAGTTTTGAAGAACCACTTATTGTTGTTACAGCATATAATTTTCCATCAACTGGATTAATAGCCATATCATCTATATCCTGATTTACACCTGAACCATCAATTACAATATAATCGATATTGGTTCCGAATGCATCTCGGATTGCTAATCCAGTTTCCGCGTCGATTTTAAATAAAACGTCAAAAGTTCCACCTCTTCGGGCAGATGCCCAATAGAAGCCACCCCAGGTATCAAACTCTAAGCCGTCAATATCGTTCGCAGAGACTCCTCCTTCACTTCCATCTAAAGCAATACCACCGTCAACATCAGCAATAGTTGTAACACTACCATCTACTTTGCTAATATGTACAAAGGTCCCAGCATTGGTTGCATACAATTCGTCATCGAAAGGATTATAAGCTATTGCTTCAATGAGTGTTCCTGCTGCTGTCGATCCTATATAAGAAATCGCTTCAGTATTTCTATTCATCTGATACAATCGATCTCCTCCATCACAGAGAAAATATAAGGTATCATTACTGGCAATAAAAGCTGAGGAAATTTTGTCTTCTGAAATTGATTTGAAAAGGTTGCTGTCTGTAGCCTTTGAAAGACTAGCGAATGACATCAAGCACAAACAAAGAGTCAGTACTCTTTTTGTTGAAGTTCTAAGAGGTATCATTTTTTATATGTTTAATCATTAAGGTGGGGACACTTCAAAGAGTCAAATTAGATACCTAAAAAAAGAAATATCACAAATCAAGCATTTTCTAACAAAAAAAATTAATGCAATCGTGACAGCAATTATCATCAATAATCTCACAAGAAAGCATATAAATCAGCATCTTCTTTTGAATATTTGTAACTTCAAAATTCGTTAACATATAACAAACATCTAT
>CAYXQH010000164.1:0-10394 GCA_964467425.1 uncultured Saprospiraceae bacterium | reverse complement strand
TAAAGCTAAAAGAAACCTCTTCTCTATCCGTAAAGGCAACTCACAAAGGAATTTTAAATCTTTATGATTTCATAAATTCTTTGCAATACTAGATATACACATATTGGCAACTGGTGATTTATCGCTGGTTTTTCTTTTGAATTTCTTGAAATAATGCATTTCATTAAACATATAAAGAATGCATTCGATTAACTGCTAAATAAGCACTCAAAGATAATGAGAGCGGAGGTTTGCAGCACTGGTCGAACGACTTCGGTCGTTTGTACCAGTGTTTTTCTCCTCCTTCATAAAGCTCTACAAAAAAAGCCGCTGAAGAATATTCTTCAGCGGCTTTTTTGTTTGTACCTAACCTACTAAATACGTCTATTTTTGCAGTATAATTTTTTCAGAATAAACTTTATCTCCTTGGTGTATAGAGAAAACTAAGATTCCTTTAGGCGCATTACCTAAATCAATCTCTTTATTATAGTTCCCATCAAAGTCTGGGAGTACTTCTCTATAAACTTCCTTTCCGACCAGATCAACCACTTTTACTACTGTAGGAGCTTTGAGTGCTTTAAATTTAAGCGTGAATATCCCATCTGTAGGATTAGGGAAAAAGTCTATTGTCTCTAAAGCAAGTGAACGTTTACCGCTCTCTAAAACCGGAGCCCCACCATCTACTTCGTCTATTTCTATTATTTCGTTTATTCCATCTTTATTCTTCTTAACAATAACTTTTCGTAGTTTCTTTCCTGATGCTACCTCCCCTTCTTCTCCTATAAACACCCAATTGGTACCGTTCAGGTTTTGTGTATTTCCGTTTTCATCCGTCCACTCATGTTCCTCTTCTATCTCTATACTATTCGTATCTCCACAAGCTTTTAAAGTGGCATTCACCTGAGCTGCCTGACCATCGCGCAAATAGTTAATTGACACAGAAGTTCCAGCATCGAAAGGTGCAAGAACATTTAGCACATCCTGAATATTGGAAACAGCTAATCCATTTATCTGAGTGATGATATCATCTTTCAAAAGTCCTGCAGCTTCTGCTCCACTACTTTCTATAATATCTAAAATAGGTACTCCCAAATCTGAAGTGCCTTCTGTTGTGGTCGTTTCTTCTCCATCGATATTTTCTACCGTTTTCTTTTCACCGATCATAACACCAAGACAGGCATTATTAGGTGCATCGTCTGTATCAATATGGAAAACATTATGATCACCTACCATTTCCATTTGAATACCTTTCTCATCTAATCGCTTACGTAAAGCTTCTGGCATATCACCTTCTCCATCCCATTGGATAACTTCCATCTCTTCTCCTCCTTCGTCATCAACAATAATTTTAACCCTGCTTCGCACCTTTCCATCTTTATTCACATCTATATCAATATCTTTAGTAGTATTTTTGGTAACAAAAACTTTTTCTTTTCCACCACTCTTGACAACTTTCCTCGTCGTAACATTTCCATCTTCATCGACGGTTGTTGTCACTGTAACTGTTTGGCTTTCACCTTCGCCTTTATTTTTTTCTATAAAAACATTGACATCTTCCCCCTCATCTTCATGGATAATAAACACTTCTTCTTTCCCATTCGTTTTTACAATTTTCTTAGTAATCGTTTTTCCATTTTCATCAACTGTCGTTGTGATAAAAACTTCTTTTTCCGACTTTTTATCAGATTCTTGTTGCCCGAATACAGCAGTTGTAGAACAG
This sequence comes from uncultured Saprospiraceae bacterium, assembly GCA_964467425.1. Classification (GTDB taxonomy): domain Bacteria; phylum Bacteroidota; class Bacteroidia; order Chitinophagales; family Saprospiraceae; genus JAHDHW01. Next base: position 8,695 of record CAYXQH010000164.1, on the reverse strand, counting down.
AGTACGATTAGTAATAGTACTAAAAGGTCAATTTTATATTTTTTCATTTTTAAAAAAGGTTTATAATTAAAAAAGTCCTATTTCTTCCAAAAATACAGCTTTTTGGGCTTTTTGGAAAGAGAAGGCTTATTCTATCAATTTTTTTTCTTTTAAAATATCATAAATCCCCCAAACTTTAGCCCTTGCATTTCCTGTTCCTAAATTTGAAAAACAAACTATAGTCGTGTTCGATTCTACAAATCTTAGCATGAAAGAACTATAGCCCCAATCGCCTCCTTCATACCAAACAATATCTTTCCCTTCATATTCTGCCAGCACTAAACCAAAAGCATCATTTGCTTTATCATGATCAAACTTCATTGTTTTATGCATCAAATTATAAAAATCTTCGCCTCCAAATTTTTTAGAATAGAAATTTGAAATCCATTTTTTAAAGTCATCCATTGTGGTGTAAACTCCACTCCCGCCATAGTGCGGAGCATTTCTATTAATTTGTAAAAAACCTTCGCCTCTATTTTTTAAATAGCCAGACTCCAACAGCCAATTTGTATTTTCATCATCTCGATAATTATATCCTAATGCTCTATTTGGTATGACTTGAAAAATGTCATCGTTTACATAACTATTCTTCATACCTAGCGGATTAAATATTTTTTGCTCTACAAATTCTGAAAAAGAAAGACCACTAACCTTCTCTACAATTTCCGTTAACAACATGTAATTAATATTACTGTAAGACCATTGGCTTCCTGGTGGATACATTAATGCTCCTGATCCATAGGAAGCGACTATCGCTGTATCAACATTAAAATAATGGAGGCTGCTCCAATCCGTAGCATTAGCTCTCGGGTTATAGCGATAATCATTGATCCCACTCGTCATATAAATCAGATGCTTTATTTTTACACTATCTTTTGGAAAAGCAAAATCTGACAGGTGATCGGAAACCTTATCTTCTAAACTGATTTTCTTTTCAATAATTAAAAGGGCAATCGCTGCACCAGTAATTTGCTTAGACAAAGAAGCAATATTAAAATTGGTACTTTTATTTATTGGAATCTTGTGCTCTAAATTAGCAAGGCCATATCCCTTTTCAAATAAAAATGTATCTCCTATTATCACCGCTCCCATATACCCAGGTGAATTTCCATCTATTCCTTTGAAAAGTGTATCAATCAAAGGGATGGCAGATTCAATTTGAGCTTTTATAGGATTAAGGCTCCATAATAAGACTAATAATAAAACCAGTTTCTTCATGCGTTAATCAAATTATATAAAATTAATCTTCTGATCGATGGAAATGAAACTTTGATTTCTTATTCATTTTACTTCCCGTCAACTCCTCATAAAGCTTCAAATATTTTTCAAAGTGTTGTTTAGATAACTTTTTGCCATTGATTTTTATCTTCTTACTGGTCAACGAAATGGAATAATTTTTTTCATTCTTGATTAATCCATCTTTTTTCAATTCTTTCGCCATTAGTGCAACGTCATCAGTCGTAAGGTGACCACCCGCATGTTTAAATCCATAAACTGTTATCGGATCTTTATGTTTCGTCGCTTCTAATTTTTCGAGAAGCTTAGCAGTTGAATTAGGATATTTATTTCGAAAATCTTTCTTCATCTCTGATAATAGCTTCTGTTTTTTTATCAGCGCTTCATTATAAAGCAATTGGTTTTTCTTTTCATAACCTTTCAATTTATGTTCTTCTAACTTCTTACTTAATTTTTCTTCCATTTCTGAAAGACGTTTAGCATCCTCATAAATTTTTAAATATTCTTTACCTGAATTTTCATTGACCCAGTTTCTAAATTCTTCATTACTCATTTCCTGACCATTCCAAAAAACAGAGTCTGTGGATAGCTTAAAATCGTTTGTACGATTAAAAGGATTGAATCTTTTTGGAAAGCTCGCACCTTCTATAACAATCGTAGTATCACCGCTGCCTAATTTATTACCCTCAATAGTCACTACTCCATCTTCACCTCCGTCTACAATAATTTCAACCAATTCTTTTCCTGGCTCATCAATCGTAATCAAAGTATTTCCTTCTTCATTCCTTTTCTTTGTGATCGTTTTTTGCCGTTCACTTGACAGCCCATTAAACGTAAAGTCATTAGCTTTTGCTCTTAATTTAAAGGAATCTTCATATGCCTGGAAGAAAGGATCACCTTTCAAATTTGGAAATTGATCATCGACCACCACAATCCCTTCTTTAACAGTAAAACTATCGTACTTTTTAAACTCTTCTTTAGGAATAGACTTTCCATCTATAATCATCTCCACTATTTCTCCATCCTTCTTTATTATTTTCAACGTCTCTGCATGTAGTATTTTCTTCTGCTCGGGTGTTGTATCCGCTACTTCTTTTTCTACAATAATCTTCTTAGGCTCTTCTATGAAAACGTCTTTGGAGCTTTCGGGAATAAACACTTCCTTTTCAATAAACTCCTCTTGCGTAACAGTCTTCGCTTCTTCTTTTTCTATCAAATTCGGGCTTGCTGACATAAAAACAATGGCAAGTAATAAAAACCCAGTTGCCGCTAATCGTTCTAAAATATTTGATCTATTCTGTGGCTGGTTTAAGATTCTTTTGATTCGGTTTAGCAATTGATTTTTTCGTCCTGAAAAAGGCATAGCCAGCCTTGGGGTAGATACATTCAACTCTTGCAAACGAACCAGCGCCTTAGCATAAGTCAATGAGTTTCCACAAACCTTAATCGCAATATCATCACAACAATTTTCTCGTTCTAAACGGATATTTCCGGATATCCACCAAACCGCTGGATGGTAATAAAAGAGCACTTCAATAAAAGACAAAATGATATTCATTAAAAAGTCATTCCTAAAAACATGGGCTAACTCATGTGCAATAATTGCTTCGATCTCCTTTTCTTCTAATTGATTAATTGTGCCGATCGGCAGTAAAATAAAAGGTTTGAAATAACCGATTACCATTGGAACCTTAGCTTTAGCGGATTCGAAAATCTGCACTGTTTTTTTAGTTGGTATCCTTTTAGAAATTGCTTGAACTTTCAGCTGCCATTTTGCAGGAAGTAGTGTTGACTCTTGATATTTTAAACGCTGTACATAGGCTAAACCTCCAAAAAGTCGAAGGACAAAAAACACCACACCAAGTAACCAAATCAAGACAATCGTTGGTAGGTGTGTATTAAAATAGTCCATGCAAACTTGAGTGATTCCATGAAGAGTAGAAACACCTCCTGCATCATCTCCAATTATTACCTGATTAGAAATGAATGACTCATACGCTACCATTTGTCCGGCTTCTATATAGTACCAGATAAAGGTGCATAAAGAAAATGCAAAAACAAGGAACAAAGAAAAAGTCGCTAGTTCATATCGAACTTTCGCTGTTTTATCTTTCAACGTATGCATAGCAAAAGCCATGAGTATAGCTATGATACAACCTTGCCATAAAGAGTGAACAACGGTCCAACCCAATGCGTAAATTAATTCTTCTGATATAAAATTATATATAATGTCCATTTTTTTAGCTTTTAAAAGATTAGTCAAAAAACAACTCGAGCAGCCCTACTTTTTTTCAATACGATCAATCAGCGCTTTGATCTCTTCTAGCTCTTTATCGGAAGCCTGATGGTTTCCCAATGCCTGCATTACCATTTTCATTGCAGAGCCTCGGAAGGTGGAATCCACAAATTTTTGAAGTAATTGCTTTTGAGTAGCTTCTTCATTTATAGAGGACTCATAAATATGCGTTCGACTTTCAGTATTTCTATTTACCAGCCCTTTATCGGCCATGATTTGCATAATTTTAAGCGTCGTCGTATAGCCTACTTCTCTTTTCTCATTCAGCTTTTCATTGACAAATCGAACAGAGGAAGGGCCATTTGCCCAGAGTATTTGGAGTATTGCTAACTCCCCTTCTGTTGGTTTAAGATTATTTTCATTCTTCATAATACTAGATTTTTAATCTACGAACTATTTCGTACTACAATTATATACGAATATCTTCGTAATTCAAAACGGATCTACGACTAATTTCGTATTTATGCGAAATTTTAACATTTCGCTACCCAGAAAAACACTAAATATTACTTATTTCAATTGAAGAATGAGGTTGGTGGCTTGATTTCGAGAGTTGACTTGTAATTTTCCAAAGAGCTTTTTGAGATGAAATTTGACCGTGTTTACACTTACAAAATTGGCTTCTGCCATTTCTTTGTAGGTCTTGCCTTCGCAAAGGAGTTGGTAAAAATCATACTCCCGACCTGAAAGTTGGATATTAAATTTTGACTCCAATTTTTCTTTAGTTGGAAATGCTGGTTGGTTTTCAGCCGAGTATTTAAACAAGGCGATTTCAATAGCTGATCGCAAATCGCTTTCGGTAAATGGTTTTACGACATAACCATAAGGCAAGGTTTCTTTTACTTGACTCAAAGTCCCCATATCGGAATGTGAGGTAAGAAAAACAAAAGGAAATGCATATTTCTCTCGAATGATTTTCGCCAAATCAATTCCGCTCAATGTACCTTTGATCGTAATATCGAGCAGGACTAAATCCGGATTACTCGAAGCCAATAGATCAAGTGCTTTATCACCATTTCGTGCTTTGGCAATAACCTGATACCCTAACCTTTCGAGGATAGACTGAATTTCTGCGGCGATGATGGATTCATCTTCAACGATAATTATTTTAGCCGGCATTATGCAGCAATTTTATAGTCTTTAAATTGAAAAAATAATTGCGTCCCGTTTTCATTTTTTATTTGCATTTCTCCTTCCAATTGCTCGAGCAAGGTATCTATTAATTTGTACCCAAAAGATTCGGCAGATCGTTTATTCAAATCCATCCCGATACCATCGTCAGAAAAGTTCAACATTAATTGATCATTACTTTCAGATACTTTCAAATAAATATTTCCAGAACGTCCATCCGGAAATGCATACTTTAAAGCATTGGTCAATAACTCATTAATGATTAGACCAAGCGGCACCAGCGTATCCACATCCAACAGCATATCTGGAATATCGCAGTGTAATTTAACCTGATCGGATCCAACGTTAAAACTCCCCATCAGCTCGGTGCTTAGTTTTTCAATGTATTCTCGAACGCTAACACCTGTTAGGTTTTCTTTATTGTATAAATTTTGATGAATTAGCGCCATGGATTTCACCCGTAATTTTCCAGAGTTAATGGCTTGAAGCGCATTGGCATCCTGAATGTAATTACTTTGTAAGCCTAACAAGCTTGATACCAGTTGGAGATTATTTTTCACCCGATGATGGATTTCTCTAAGGAGAATATCTTTTTCTTTGAGTGATTTGGAAATGATTTGATTCTGGCTTTCAATCTTTTTCTTTTGACCAAATAATCTAAATAGTAAAAAAGATAAAAGCCCTAAACCTGCCAGTGTTCCGAAGAGCCAATACCGTTGGTTTTGGATTTTCAACTGATTTAAATTATCCACCAGAGATAATCGTTCAATCTCATTTTCTTTTTTTTCCGTTTCATATTTTTTCTCCAGATCATTGACCTTGGCGATAGTCGTCTCGTCCAGCGATTCTAATTTTTCATCAAGTTGTAGATTTTTATAATAGTACGCATTTTCATAATCATTCATTCCGGCATAAACGGTACTCAAATTATTATACGCGTCTACCAATCCAACCTTATCTTTTTTTTCTTTTAAAATGTCTATGTTTTCTTTGAGTATATCAACTGCTTTAAGCGGCTTGCCAAGCTTTGCCAGACAATCCGCAATACTCGAATTGGTCCTTGCCACTTGAGCTGGATTTTTATTTTTCTCTGCCAGAGTTTTCACCTCTTCCAAAGTAGATAAGGCTCGTGACCACCTTTGTTGATCTTGATAAATTAGGCTTTTATTAAAAAGTACATTTACCAGAAAATACTCTTGATTCATTTCTTTATAAGTATCCTCTGCTAAGTCATAATAATACAAGGATGAATCTAATGCAACTTTTTGCTTTGATTGGCTATCAGGCTCATCACTTGTTTGATACTTCCTTGCAAAATTATAATGTAAAATCCCATAATTCACATAAGTAGTCCCAAAGAAGTTTTTAATTTGTGCATCAAACACGAGATGCTTAGCTTTGTCAAGATTTTTTTTGGAGCTATTCAAATTTCCCATTTGATTTTGCACCTGCACCATATTTAGCAAAGTCCCTACCTGACGAAAAGTGTCTTTTAATTCTTCAAAGCCAGCTAATGCTTTTGTACTGTAATACATCACACTATCCATTGAGCCAGAATAAAGATAGACCAATGCTTTTCCATAATAGGAAGAGGATAAATCCTTTAGTTTATCTTTTGAATCAAAAATTTGTTGGCTTTGGTCAAATCGCTTTATAGCTTTTGAATAATTGGTTGTTTTAAAATAGCGTTCTCCATCGAAATAAAATAACCTCCCCAGCATATAAGAATTTTCCATTGTATCGACAAAGCCATAAGCATAGTCTATCCATAATATCATTGAATCAACATTAGAATTCGCATAATGAAGTATTAATCCTTCTGTCGCTATAAATCTTTCCTTGCTTTGCAGATCATCATTTCCGGCAATGACAATAAGGCTATCTTTATTAATGGTCTTTTGCCCCATTAAGGGCACACAAAAAAACAAGATCACTATTGAAAGTAAAAACGATAAGTTGTTTTTCATTTGGAGTTTCTTTTGGCTATATCAAGATAATAAAATCATTTATTCTTTTCATTTTTTAAATGAGTTTCTATCTCCTTTTTTATTTGATCAAGCTCCTGAAAAATACTTTCCAGTGGTTGACTTATTAATCTAGGCCTCGGAACCAAATTCACTACTTTTATTTTCCGTTTTTTTTTGTCCAGCATAACTCCAATTTAAAATTCTTCAAAATTCAAAATCCGCATTTTTATTTCTTCCTTATTTTCTTGGCTTAAATAATTTTGCGCTTTGTGTTTGATAACCATCAAAGGATTGAATATAATACATGCCACCAGGTAAGAAGGATAAGTTAATTGGTTCCTCCTGAGCGGAAGCTTCATAGACAACCGCGCCTTTTCCATTATAGATTTTAAAATAATTTCCCGGTGCTTTGATACTAACCCAGTTATTAAAAGGGTTCGGTGCAATTTGGAAAGTATTAGCAGAATTCATTTCGATAGAACGAATATTTGAATATTCAAAACTTCCGTCCAGATCAATCATTTTTAACCGATAATAATGCGTAGAAAACACGCTGTTTGGAAGATGGTCAAAGGTATAACTTTGCTGAATCAAGCCTTCTCCGGCTGCATTGACCATTCCGATAATTTCCCATACTCCACCATCGTTACTATGTTCAATTTCAAAATGAGAAGCTTCTATTTCTGTTGCCGTTGACCATGTTAATTGATGCATCGAATTTTTAGCAAGCACTTCAAACGATGTCAATTCTATCGGCAAAGGATTGGCAACAACTTCCAGGATCACATCATTGGCAGTATAGATGATCTCCCAGAGTCGATCGGATGGTAGATCAGGATAAGTAATCGTTCCAAAAGTATTTATCATTGAAATACCAGTTGTTACAATTGTAAACTGATCTCCAATCTCAGGAATAAAGCCATCAAGTAAGGTAACATCGACCTTCCCCCCTGCAAGATTGAGGTTTTGGCTAACTTCATATTGATCATGCCCTCCTGATACTCCAGGACCTGCCGTACCTGCAATCTCGCAAAGATACCAAACAGCCCCAATGTTGCTATTTCCAATACGTGTGACTTTTCCAGGAGATTGTCCAGGAGCAAGATTTCCTGTATTGAAAAAATTAGTTACACTAATTTCTCCATCTCCTGAAATTGTTCCTCCATTTTCAAAGGTGCCCCCCACTCCCGTAACCATATCTCCATTACCTGCTTCATCAATAACGATAGTGCCATTGTTTTCAAAAAGCCTATCTAATTGTATTTCCAGAGGCTTTTCTGCTGTATCATTAATCGTTATACTTCCCGAGGGTTCGTTGAAGAAAAAAGGACTACTTTGTTTGATCCCTTGAGCAATCTCACCATCATTATCGTTTGGAGCTGCTTCGATTAAAATACTACCTAAATTAGTAAACGTACCTCTATTCCATATGGAAGGGTCATTCGTATTTGGTGAGGAATGGCTATCTCTAAAAATTAAACTCCCAGTACTACCATTGATAAAGTCTCCATCGTTTCTAAAAAAAATTTCACAAGTTCCTGTTAGTTCAATCGTGCCATTATTTTCAAAATACCCTCCAGGGTATACAATCATAAAATCAGCAGCACCATTATCCCCTTGTGTGATGGTTCCATTATTAATAAAGGTATGGCGAATTTCTATTTTAGCATTAAAAGAAACATGAAAAGTTACCTCACCATTGTTGACAATAGCAGACCCCAAATGTATCTGAGATTGATAAAAATTTTTTAAACTTAAGGAACCATCAATTTGTAAATATCCTGAGGATTGTGTCCATACTTCTTTTGCAGAAGCAGCATATCCTGCCTCTATAAATACAGTATCTTCGGGTCCGATAAATACATCTGTAGTTTGAGTGGGGATAGACCCCAAACTCCAATTTCCGGCTTCATCCCATTGATCATCAACATCCCCTGTAAAGGTGTTGGTTTGAGCAGTACAAAGTATTGATGAAATCAATAAAATTAGGGTTAATAAAATTGTATTTTTCATCTCTGTTTGATTT
>CAYXQH010000163.1:0-10411 GCA_964467425.1 uncultured Saprospiraceae bacterium | reverse complement strand
ATGGAAACGGATACCGCCCTCAAGTTCCCGACAACTCTGGAAGTGTTTGTTACAACATCGGACCAGGAACTTATAATTTATCAACCCGATGGGGAAACAATCAATGTCCTAAAGAGTTAGGACAGGTAACAATAGATCCTATTATTACATCATGTAGCTTGATTTCTATCGGTGATGACAGTCATGTATTCGATGAGGAGCAATGTTTAGTTTTGATTGAGACCGCACATGTAGGAGTAAATACCGGCACAGATTGCGAACCAGTTAGCTTTACATATACTGTTACTTATTCAGATGGTTCAACATTTGATATAACGCAGCAGACAACGCTTACTCAAGAGGGTGATGATCTAATCTTTGAGGCTACAGATCTGCATATCGAAGTTCCTCCTTGTACTCCTGGAGGTAGTGATGTATCTGAAACGAATACTATCACCCTTACATATGCGGATGGTTCCACTTGTTCCGTGTCAGGAGGAGGCAGAATTTGTATTGAAACTCCAGGCCTAGATTGTGACTCATGTGATGAATTATGTGAAGATCCAGAAGAGTGTTGTGATATCGTAGGAAATGCCGTTTTATATCCTGAAGGTTGTAATTCAGTAACTGTTCAAATTAGCGGATTTGAGGACTGTGAAGATGTCATTTATAGCATCTGTTACTTCGTTGGCCCTGGTCTTTCTGAAGAAGAAGAAGGTGAAGTTAATACAGAGCAGCCATGTGTAAGTATTCACGAGCCGATCCATACTTTTGACGATCTAGACCCCTGTAGAAGTTATCGCTTTTTCGTCCAAGTTCAAATGCCTGGTTGCGAAGTAATCGATGTAAATATAGATTGTGCTCAATGCAACGAAAGTGGAATTTTTAATTTTTCTCCACTCTGTTGTCTGCCTCAACCTTTGATTGGTCAACCAGGGTCAATTAGACCAGGTAATAATCCAAAAGCGTCTATTAATATCAATACAGAGGCACCAGGGTCAATGATCTTAGAAGAAAGAAAAATCAACTCAACCGTTAAGCCAAATCCATTCTCTAATAGTTTTGATTTATTGGTAACTGTTGATTCTGAGGAAGATTATATTTTTACTCTTTTTGATATCTATGGGCGAGAAGTTAAAACGCTAACTGGCACACTTTATTCTGGTCAAAATACTCTTAACATTGAAAATATTGGCCAGCTAACACCAGGTATTTATACTTATCAAGTTAGAACAATAAGTGGAACCACATCTGGTAAAGTGATCAAACATTAACTTTCTTCTTTTTATTAAAGTATAGAATGAAGAATAGAACACCGTTGTTTTAGATAAGATTGACTCGAAGTACCAACCGATCAAAGCTTCTTGACATTCTATCCCTTTAGGCCTTCCTATTGATATAGGAAGGCTTTTTTATTAAAAAGAATCTGGTTTGATTACCCTCGTCGTCTTTCCAATAAAATCATCATCATCAAGCCAAGCATAATTCGATCATCATCATCGTTATCAATCGTTCCTATTTTTTCTACTTGAAACTTACGTCCCCAAAAGGAGGCCTCCTTTTTCAACCGGACAATTACTTCTCCGCTTTTATTCGTGATCGCATAGGAAGGGTTAAAAAAGTATCCGGTAAACATTCCAAGGATCGGAATTTCTCCAAATAATGAATCTAGTACTTTTACCCAGCCATTTTCTTCTTTGATATGATATTGGATCGCTTGATTTTGATCGATTAATTCATATTCCGCTTTCCATATTGATCGCCATCCTTTTCTAGCTATCTTTCCGAACTCTGTTCCGTTTTCATCAAAAAAACTATAGGCTGCAGAAAAGTCAAGCCATCGATCTGCTTTGATTTTATAATTTACTTTTGACTTTGTTTCATCAGAAAAAATAGATATGTCTTCTTTCAATTTAAATAGCTTCTGCTTGACATAAGCAACCACTCTGCCATTGGCATCCGTCGCCGTAAAGTCATTTGAAAGGGTAGAGATTTTAAAAACAAAATTGATTGGAAATTTTAAGTTTTGCATTGTTTTAGTTTTTTAGGTTTATACCATTAATCAAGTAAACATAATAAACTTTCCAGACTTAATTTTGGCAGTAAGTCGAGATCAGTAAGGTTTTTTGTGGAATTGGTGGAGCGCTGAAACTAGGCGTGATTTAGAAAAGATCGTCATAGAAATTGGCCTTTCACTTAGAATTAGCGTCCAGTTTTATTTATTAAAGCATTTCTCCCAAAAACAACAAAGCCCCTTAACTAAAACAAGTTAAAGGACTTTGAAATCGAATTTGGAGGTCGCGAGCGGATTCGAACCGCTGTACAAGGTTTTGCAGACCTCTGCCTAACCGCTCGGCCACGCGACCATATTTATAGCGAGGACAAAAATAATACTTTTTTTATTACCACGCTTGTTTTTTTTCGCTATCCTCAAAAATATTACATTTTTTTTGAATAACTACTCTACATTTAAAACAGCTTCCTGTTTTTTATGCTTATCCTCAAAGTTATTTTTATTTAAAGTAAAGCAAAAGGTACTGCCTTCTCCTTCTTTTGATCGAAACCAAATCTTCCCCCCATGTTGTGTAACTACTTTCTTACAAATAGCCAATCCGATTCCCGACCCAGGTCGTTCAAGGTTATTTATTCGTTGAAAAGGCATAAACGCCTTATTTTGATACACCTCTTCCATCCCTACACCATTATCTTGTACTTCAAAATAAAAGCTGTCCCCCTGATCTTCTACGATAATTTTCACAATAGGGGTTTCATTTTCTTTCCTAAATTTTATCGCGTTTCCGATTAGGTTTTGAAAAAGTTGAATGATGCTGGATTTTAGCCCATAAAGTTGAGGAAGCTCGTCAAAAATAATCTCTGCCTTATTCTCTTCAATAGGTGTTGCCAAATTAAACTTGACTACGTCTATTACCTCAATTAAGTCGAATAATGATTCAACTTTGTTTTTATTTCCAACATGAGCAAACTCCAGTAAATCGCAAATTACTGTATTCATCTGCTGTGCTCCACTGACCATGAAATCTAAAAATTCTTTACATTCCTGATTTAGATCTTTCCCTAATCTCCTTTTTAGCAACTGTCCAAAATTAGAAATGGTTCGCAATGGACTTTTTAAATCATGCGATGCGATATAGGTAAATTGTTCCAGTTCACTATAAGATGTAGTAAGCATTTCGAGATTTTCTTCTAAGCGAAGTCTTTGCTCTTCTATTCTATTCTTCTGGGACTCAAGGACAATGTTCTTATGCTCGATTTGTTGTTGATGGTCTAAAAGCTTTTTATTACTTTCTTCTATCAATTGCTTTTTCTTTTCTAAATCTTCTATCGTAGCATTTAAAAGGTTGACCGCTATTGTTTTATCATTAATAAATCGGTTAAGCTTAAAGTCATTTTTACCTTTCTCTTTTTTTAATGCTTTTAAAATCTCATCCGCCAGCTCCCTGTCTTCACCTTGAAAGCCTTTTCTTTCTATTAAGTCAGTCAGTTTTTGAATAATCGCCTCCATTTCTTATTTTTCTTTTAAGACAACTAGAGAACATGTTTCATTGTGAAATTCGCAAACGCCTGATTGCGTGTTTCCAATTTCACCATAAGTCATAAAACCAACCATTGGTGTTTTCCAGTGGTTATAAATTCCCTCCACTTCGTTTTCCAACAAGGGACCAAAAGCGGCATGTCGACCTACACAGGAAAAAAGAATTAACGCGTCTGCATCAGGAATAACCTCATTAAGTTCTTTAAATTCATTAATTGTTTGATCAATTACTTCAAAGCCTGGTGATACAGAAAAACGAAATTGATCCCCGTCTTTTACGCCTCCTCCTAAGATTAGTGTTCTTTCCTTTTCGTCTCCTAATAGCGGAGCTCGGAGTACACTATATTCATTCTCTTTTATAATTTGAAGAGGATACTGTCCACTCATTGAACTCAATAGCTTTTCTTCAGTAATGTTGTTGTCGAAATACCCAAAGTATCTTACAAAAACATCTAGCGCTGGTTCATCATTTATACTATAAACAACATTGCCTCTCGCTTTAGTGATGGTATTGACCACTCCCATCGGTTCCCATCCACTCGTTGCTTTTCCTTCAACACTAATTTTATCATTATCGATAATTAATGCCAGCAATCCATCATCTGTTTTTTTATCGTTTGTAAAAACATAGGTTGCTTCCATATTTAAATTATCTCCAGCTAAACCTCCATACATAGGGACTTCTCTTTGAAGACCATTTTTAATGCCATCTACCATTTGCACAGCATCAATGGTTATTCCGCCAGACAGTAAAATTACAGCCGGATTTTTAAAAGAGGAATTTGCAACATCTCCTACTTCACATCCTGCCTGATATATTGTTCTTTCATTTTTTTCTGCAAAATGAATTCGATAGTTTTCTTTTTTTATATCTAAAAAAAGCATACTAATCGAATCACGTTCAATTTGATCGTTATAAATTTCACCCGATGAGGTGCAGCCCACGACTTCAATATTGAGTGTTGACATGATACTTCCGATCTGTAGCATATCATGTTTTACCGCACTAAATACAAAGACTAATGTCGGCTGAAATGTATCATTAATAATTGTGGGAAGTTTTACCTGTAGGTCTTCTACAGATTGCAACTGAACAGATTTAGATTGCATGAGAGTATTCTTTAATTTATTAAGTTAGTTTAGTTCGTTTTACTAAGGAGAGTTTAGCTTACTTGTTTTTTAAGCAAAAAAGATACCAGTTTACATAATTTTGTAATATGTAATGTTTTGAATGGTTGTTTCGAAAAGGAATTAGATTGGAAAAGAAAACGTTGTATACAAATTGTTATTAGTATTGAATTTCATCCAGAATGGCTCCTGGAAAACGAGCAGATTTAATTTTTGCACCTCTAAAATCCGCATTACTCAAATTACAATTTTCAAAATCAACTCCGGATAAGTCTGCATTTTTAAAACATGCTCCCATTAAGTTTGATCTGGAAAAATCAACGTTTTTAAGATAGGCTCCTTCAAAGTTTGTTGATTCAAGACTGGCGTCAGTAAAAAGGCTATAACTCAAATTCGAAAAACTGAAATCCGTTTTTATAGCAAATGCTCCACAAAAGTTTGCAAAGGGTAGTTCAATGTCTTTAATTTTCACTTTTGTGAGATTCATTCGTTCGAAAACAGCTTGTCCTTCAGCTTTACTTTCAACATCATAAAAACCAACAACCAAATCTCCGACCTGAAGAATTTGCCACTTACCACCAGCCCCGCCTGCAGAAAGAAACTCATGATGTACTTCTTGTATTTTCTGGAAGCTTCCTTCTGTTAACTTATGTCCAAACTCAGCCAATAATCTCATTTTTTGACTATTGATACTTAAATGATCACTACCTTTTTCAGTACAAAAGGGAAATTTTTCAACAAGAGGGCTAATAAGCGTATTCGTTTTCATCGTGTGATAAAGATATTATTTTTGTCAAATATAATCAAATAAAATACAAAATGTAACTTTTTTGATTCTTTGTTTTGTAAATATCTTTTCTTTCCTCTCAATTTGTATCCATCCCGAAATACTAGACGTTTATAGAATATACACCGAATAAACCCTTGATAATTATTACATTTGAGCAAATTTTAAATCATCAACTATGACTATTAAATATTGGTTTTTTGGCCTATTTATTTTAAGCCTTTTTGTAGCCTGCAACGGTAGTAAGAAAGCAGCGGAAAGTGTTCCTGTTGTTGTTTTTGAACAACGAGATTTAGATACTTTAGAGGTTTCTGCCCCTAAAGTTATTGAAGAAAGTCCACAGGACGAATCCTATAGCTTACCTCCTTATAACCCAACTTATACCTTGAGAAATAACTTAATCCATACTCGATTGGATTTGAGTTTTGACTGGGCAAAACAGCATGTTCTTGGAAAAGCAGAATTGACTCTCAAACCGTATTTCTATTCTACTAAACTTTTATCGCTTGATGCAAAAGGCTTTGATCTTCATAACGTCAGCATGAAAGGTAGCAGTCAAAAACTTAAATATGATTACGATGGAGAAATCCTGACTATTGATTTGGGCAAAATTTATACTTCCAATCAAGAATATACCATCATGATCGATTATACTGCCAAGCCTGCAGAAACTGGTGGCGAAGGGGGGAGTGCCGCTATCACTTCCGACCAAGGTCTTTTCTTTATCAATCATGATAAAAGCGATCCAAATAAACCAATGCAAATCTGGACACAAGGGGAGACAGAATGGAACTCTCGTTGGTTTCCTACAATCGATAAACCTAACGAACGGTGTACACAGGAAACATACCTAACGGTAGACGATCGTTTTAAAACACTTTCGAATGGTCTACTCATTTCTTCTAATAAAAATTCGGATGGAAGCAGAACAGATTATTGGAAAATGGATCAGCCACATGCACCTTATCTTTTCATGATTGCTGTCGGTGAATTTGCTGTAGTCAAAGATGACTGGAACGGTATGTTGGTGGACTATTATGTTGAACCAAAATATAAAGATGATGCAAAAGATATTTTTGCACATACTCCGGAAATGCTTTCTTTTTTCTCTGAAAAGCTTGGTGTAAAATACCCTTGGAAAAAGTACTCTCAAGTAATTGTTCGCGACTATGTTTCTGGTGCCATGGAAAATACCACAGGCGTTATTTTTGGTGAATTTGTTCAAAGAACAAAACGCGAATTGATTGATAGTGGTAACGATGGAATCGTTGCCCATGAATTATTCCATCATTGGTTTGGTGACTATGTAACTTGCGAAAGTTGGGCAAATTTGACCATGAATGAAGGTTTTGCAAACTACTCCGAATACATGTGGTTTGAGCATAAATATGGTAAAAATCGCGCTGATAGTCATCGTAGAAGCGAACTTCAGGGTTATGTTGGTTCTGCAAAACAAGGCGGAATCCATCCTTTGATTCACTTTGAACATGGTGATAAAGAAGATATGTTTGATGCACATAGTTACAACAAAGGTGGACTGGTACTGCACATGCTTCGGAACTATGTTGGCGACGATGCCTTTTTTGCATCGCTCAAAAAGTATTTAAATGATAATGCCTATTCCGCAGTAGAAGCGCATGATTTACGATTGGCTTTTGAGGAAGTAATCGGGGAAGATCTGAACTGGTTTTTTAATCAATGGTATTTCTCTGCAGGACATCCTGAATTAAATATTAATTATGATTACGACGCAACGGCAGGGAAAATAAATGTAAATATTCAACAAGAGCAAGATCCGGATAAGAACCCTCCAATTTTTAGATTGCCTTTTGCTATTGATATTTATATCGGTAAAAGAATGCCGATCAGACATGAGGTGGTTATGGATCAACGCAAGCAAACTTTTTCTTTTGATGTTTCAGAAAAACCAGCACTAGTAAATGTTGATGCAGACAGAGTTTTACTCTGCGAAAGACGAGATAATAAAACCGATGAAGAATATATTACTCAATATACAAATGGTAAAAACTATCAAACCAGATATGATGCTCTACAGTCTCTTGGTGGAAAATCAGATTCAGCAATACAAAGTCTCTTTTTCTCCGCATTAAATGATTCTTATTGGGGGCTTCGATCTAAAGCACTTTCTTTATTAGACTTAAAAGCTAAACCTGAGTACTTATCAAAAATAGCTGAGCTTGCAAAAGGTGATTCGCATTCTGTAGTCAGAGCTTCTGCTCTTCAGAAACTAGCAGACTCGGGAGATAAAAAATATGTTGCTGTTGCGAAAAATGCCATTGATAAAGATCAGGCTTTTCGTGTTGTTTCTTCTGCACTTAATACCTTGAATGTTCTTGACCCAAAAGAAGCGACTGATTATGCGAGTAAATTAGAGTCTACAGAAAATCCCGCCATCTTAAATGCGGTTGGAGATATTTACGCTAAAAGTGGCAATCTTTCTAAACTTGCTTTTTTCAAAAAACATGCTTCTAAAGTAGATGGATATGGTGCGGTTAATTATTTTGAAAATTATTTTGCCTTGTTAAAAAATGCTGATGAAGCAACGGTTACAGATAATGTGCTCGGCTTAAAAGATATTTCCGTGAATATGGGACAATCTCCTTGGCGAAGGTTTGGCGCAATGAAGGCGCTTAATGATATGCGAGGTCATTATCTTGATTTAGCCGACAAAGCAGAAAATGATTCTTCAAAAATAGAACTCGAAGGAAATGCTGCTGCAATTACTCGAATGATTGAAGAGATAAAAGTTAAAGAAACCAATGATCAGCTAAAAGGTATTTATAATAACTTTTAAGCCTGTTCGCACTGTTCTTTAGGCTAAAAAAGTCGGATGGATGTTATTCTTCCGACTTTTTTAGTTAATACACACCAAAAAAGCGGTTTTTTACATCATATATTGTCGGATACCCCCTTGATTTTCCCCCTACTTATGCCTAATTTACGTAAGCCTTAATAAGGTGTTAATAAATTATTCAATCGCAACTCACACTTTGTAATTTCGTACCTATTTATCACACTACTTAAGTTAAAATATTATTTTTTGAAATCTTTTCTAAAAAGGACCTGTTTTGCTTAGAGTAGATGTTATTTGTTGAAAACCTTTTGTTCCTCAAAGTTTAATGATTTCAACTTTTTAGAACATTATTTAAAATATAGTTCATGGCAGTGAAAGATAATTATCAATTGCTAATAGAAAAGCTCGATCAGTTTACACGAAAATATTACATCAATCAGCTCATTCGCGGATCACTTTATAGTATTGCGCTTATTCTTGGGTTTTTCATCTTGATGAATTTTCTGGAGTATAATTTCTTTTTCGGAATGGGTGGTCGAAAGATGTTATTCTATTCCTTTATTGGGATTAGTGTTGCAGCTTTAGGCTTTTGGGTCTTTGCACCTTTACTCCGCTACTTTCGATTAGGGAAAGTTATCTCTCATGAGCAAGCTGCTTCCATTATTGGAGAACACTTTACAGATGTAAAAGATAAACTATTAAATGTTCTTCAACTAAAAAAACAAGCAGACTCTTCTCCTGATGCTGCTTTGCTTATTGCAGGAATCAATCAAAAAACAGAAGAAATAAAACCGGTTCCTTTTCGGTCTGCTATTAATTTAAATAACAATAGAAAATACCTTCGCTTCGCATTACCTCCTTTGTTACTGCTTTTGGTTTTATTATTTGCTGCACCTAGTATGATTACAGATAGTACATCCAGATTAATTAACAATAACAAAGAGTTTGAACGAGAAGCTCCATTTCATTTTAAAATTGAAGACCAGGATCTTTCCGTTATTCAGTACAGTGACTTTGATTTAAAAGTAAAAATAGAAGGGGAGTACCTTCCCGAAGAAGTTTTCATCGACATTGACAATTATCACTACAGACTGACAAAAGAAGAAGCTAATCTTTTTTCTTATACATTTAGTAATGTTCAAAAAGAAACAGATTTTAAATTATTCTCAAGTGGTGTAAACTCTGAAGATTACAAATTGAATGTTTTAAAAAAACCAAACATTCTTGGCTTTGATATTAAATTAGATTATCCGGCTTACACAAAAAGAAAAGATGAGTCTATCTCCAATATCGGTGATCTTGTTGTTCCTATCGGCACCAACCTTGATTGGGTTTTTAATTCTGAAAACACCGATGATATTTCTATCCGCTTTTCCGGTAAAGAAGATTTGGTTTCTATAGAACGCTTTGACGATGAACTTTTCACTTATAAAAAACGAGCGCTTCGAGATGAAGCTTATAAGATTTTAGTTTCTAATGACAATCTTCCAAATGCAGATTCTGTAGCGTATTCTATTACCGTCATCCCAGATTTACATCCAACAATCGCTGTTGAAAAATTTGTAGATAGCACTGATTCCAAACTCTTATTTTTTGTAGGTGATGCCTCTGATGATTATGGTTTATTTAGTCTTTCTTTTAACTATCGGATTCAATCTCAAAACGGAACGCAAGGGGAATTAAATTCTATCAACATGCAAAAGCCGACCGGTTCACAGGTTCAATATGACTACACCTGGGATATCCGAAACTTGGAATTGAAGCCTGGCGATGAGATTACTTATTATTTTGAAGTGTATGATAATGATGCTGTTAATGGTAAAAAACAAGCTCGAACCAATGTCATGGTCTATAAAAAGCCTTCTGTTGACGAATATGAAGCTTTAGAAGAGAAAAATAACGAAGAGATTAAAAAGGATTTATCTGAGTCTTTGGAGGAGTCTAAAAAAATTCAGGAAGATTTTAAAAAGCTTCGTGAAAAGTTATTGCAGGAAAAAGAAATGGATTGGCAGTCTCGCAAGGAGTTAGAAAAACTCATGGAGCGACAAGAGGAGTTGGAAAAAAAGATCGAAGATGCTAAAAAGAATTTCGAGGAGAATATGAAAAACCAATCGGAGTTTAGCCAACCTAATGAAGAGCTAATGGAGAA